>JANNCG010000793.1:0-6437 GCA_031386385.1 Myxococcales bacterium | reverse complement strand
GAGGACTCGCGACAGAAAGGGCAAGTCGCGCAGTCCAAAGAGGCCGTGAGCATGGCTTCGCTTGCGTTTGGACTCTTGGGCTTGAGCGCAAGCACTCACGAGATCAAAGCCACGTTTGACCTCGCGATGCAGCACGCCTGTCGCGCAGCAGCGCATCCCGAGTCGCCGCAGGTCGGCGCGAGTCTCAACGCGATCGCAGAGCACATGCTTCGCACGCTCGCTTACACGCTTGGCGCGGCGGTGATGGGCGCGACGTTGGTGGGTGGACTGCTCACGGGGTTTTTGTTCGCTCCGATGGCCGCGATCCCGTCGCTTGATAAAATAAGCCCCGGCCAGGCGCTGGGGCGGTACCTAAAACCGCGCACGTATGTAGAGCCATTGTGGCAGCTTGCCAAAGGTGCGGTGCTCATTTTTCTTGGATATTCGGCTGCAATCGCGATGCTCGGGCACTGGACCGCGACCACACGAGCCAAGCCTGCGACGGTGTTGTTGGTATTTGACACAACCCTGCGAGGGGTCCTGCAGAGAATGCTCGGTCTTGCGGTAGCCATGGCGTTAGCGGACATTTTGTACCGACGTTGGCAGCACGCGCAGGACATGAAGATGAGCAAAGAAGAGGTCAAGCGTGAGTACAAAGAGTCCGAGGGGGATCAGCACACAAAGCACGAGCGCGAGAGGTTGCAGAAAGAGTTCGCTCAAGAGGCATCAATTCACGCGGTGCGAAATGCGCAGTTCGTTGTGACCAATCCCACACACTACGCGGTGGCATTGGCTTGGGACGAAGACGCGATGGAGGCCCCGCAGATGATCGCGAAGGGCGAGGGTGAGCTGGCGCGCAAGATGATAGAGGAGGCGCATCGGGCGGGGGTTCCGGTGTTGAGGGATCCGCCGCTGGCGCGGTCGCTGCATGAGCTTGAGGTTGGGGATGAGATCCCAGAGCTGATGTATGAATCGGTGTCAGCGATCGTGCGATACCTCGTTGAGGGCAACGATCCTGATCGGTTCGAAGAGCTTGAGTGAGCTGTAAGAGACGAAGGGATTCTTAGAATCTCGCCTGCGCGCTCACGCCAAAACCGAACTGATTCTCTGCTTGAAACACACGCACTTGTCGGGTCCCATCGGGAGCTACCTGCAAGAGGGTTGAGTTTTGATCGCGGACGTATTGCACCCATGTGACGAGCGCAAAGATGCTTGAGAGGTCCCACTTGAGCGCTGCACGAAGCGAGAAGATCGGGATGGATCGCTCACCGGGAGGCAAGATCGCAAAGTTGCCCGCGCGACGAACGACCAACGTGCGTGCGCTCTCGAGTGAGCCCTCTTTCACAACGCTGCCGAAGGTTGCGGGAAGCTGCAGACCCGCGATGATTGACGGGGTGAGGTTTGCGCTTGAGATGCGATAGTCCGCGTTGGCGGCGAAGAACAACTCTGGCGACAGTTGAGCGTCCGTTGGAAATGTTTGAAACGGAATGAAGCTCGGGACGTTGCGAAGCAAAAACGCCATGTCGCGATAGAGCATTGTGGCGCCAATGTTTAGGTAGCCGACCTTGATGCGACCCTGGAGGGCGCCCGCGAGACCGACCTGAAAGTTGGTGCAACCCGGGAGGTTGATGTCCGCGAGTTGTTGGTCAACAACGGCGAGTTCGGCGCTGACGTTCCACGCGAAACGGCCGGGTGTGAAGACCTCAGGACGAAACAGTTGCATTGGAAAATCAGGGTGATTTCGATACAACAGCATGTCGATCGATGTTGCCGCTGGCAGTCCCTGGTTCAGCACGGCGCGTAGAGATCCGCCAAAAATGTACGTTGGCTTGCCGCGAAGCCCCGGAAAGTCGAACGCGCCTTGTTGAAAGAATCCGCCCGATGCATCGAGTCGAAAGATGTCCGCAGGACGCGCGCTGACGCCTGCAAGTCCAGCAAACTGTGTCTCTTGCACACGGACCACTTCAACGTCGCCCGTCTGCGCGATCTGTACCGGCAACGGAACAACAATCTGCGCCGTCTTAAACCCAGCCCACACTGAAAAAGCACCGCTGTCGTACGCAAACCGCACACCGGGAGCACCGCCTACGCGACGGGGAAAAATGTCGTTGCCACCCCAGGACAAATCCCAGAGATAACCCACGCGAAAGCGATCGGTGTCGAACGGAAAAAACGTGACCGAGAGGCCGTCGGTGGGCCGTCCGAGGTTGGTTTGGTAAAGAACGCGAAGGTAGGTTCCAGCGTCGTAGAGGGCTTGGTTGAGGTTGCCTGAGCCTGTTGCAAGCTGGCCCAAATCAAAACGCAGCACCAACGAAGACTCAGTCACCACGCGTGGAATAAACCCCGGGGCGCGGGCATACATCACCAAGTGCGTCAGGTTTTCGCGACCGGCAAAACGTGAGTTCAACGCGTCGAAGAACAGCTGATACTGCGGGCGATCGCCAATGTTCGGCAACGCCGAGATCGGCACGCGCTGTCCGGTGGCCTGCAGAATGTCATCGTCGCCAAACGTCCACGTCAAACGTGTGTCGAGAAAGTCGTGCGAGCGTGTGTCGGTCGGCGCTGGAGTCGTGCTGGGCGTTGGCACCAATGGTGGCGGGGGGAGCACCATCGGCTGACCGACCACAACGGGCGTTTCCGTCGTGGTGGTAGTCGTGGTCGTGCCGGTGCTTGTCGTCGTGGTCGTGCCATTGACTGGCGGCGGTATTGGCGCTCCTGTGGTGACGGTGCTCGTGGTGGCTTGGGCACCAGCGATCGAAGAGAAGGCCAGCAGGGGTAGGAGGGTGCTCAAAAAGAGTGTATTTTGAGCGGGGCGTGCAAGCATGGGTCGAGTCTTTCGCGTCTGGCTACAATTGAGATGAATCATCCATCACCTTCTTCGGCGATGGTTCGTGGAGTCACACAAGACTCTCGGGCTCGAGGTGGAGCCATAAATCGAGGGTCTGTCGCGTAGAGAAGATCGACGGTGCAGCGAGGCTCGACGATCCAGTTGGGGCCAACTTGCTTCAGTGTTCCGGTCACTGTCGCAGGGACGCCTGGTGCCGGTTGATTGACTGGGTTGAAGTTTGAGATCGCAAACAATGGCGCGATAATAAAGCGCTGAATCCCAAGGGGTTGGTGCTCTACATAGTCTACGGCCATCTGTCCAAAGCGAACCCAGCCGGTCCACTCGCTGCAATCGCGGGTCTTCTGACAGAGGTTGGCGCAGAAGTTCTCTTGGTCGTTGTTGAAGTCCACCACGTTGTCGCCAGTGACATCGCAGTTGGATCGACCCGGAGCAAAGTTGCAGGTCCCCAACGCTGCGTCACAAGTGACACGCGCGGGGCCGACGTTTTGCGAGAGCATCACGTTTTGCAAGCGCACCATCCCGTTTTCGAGAGGCTCAAGCACCGTGGACACATCGGCCATATCCAAGACCTCTTCGAGCTCGCGAGTGGCTGGCATTTCTGTGGCCATTCCCATCGCGTTGAGCATCCGAGGTCGAAGGACAACGGCGTCGGGGATGGGGCAGCTTGCAGATCGTTCGGTATAAAATCCCTCGGGTGCAATCGACCAGGCGGGCTGGCTCAGCTGTGTCGTGCTGACAAACTCTTGCACCGTGCCTTGAAGCACACGTAGTTGGTCACAGCCACGCATGTTGTCGGGCAAACGAAAGTTAAACGCGAATAAGCTATTGGCGCACCTACGCTGACCACCACCAGGAGCGGGGCAAAACACTCGCGAAGTGTCCGTCAACCAGAAGCCGCTGACGCTGATTCGAGTGACCACCAGAGGACCACGGTCGATCGTGATGCGCTCATTGAGCAGCGGTGATCGTGCGCCAGAACCTTGCACATCGTCTACGGATGGACGACCGATAAAGATGGGCTCACTCGCGCCTTCGGCATACGAGCCTCCACGCTCGGAGTCATCATTGGGCGCGCGACATCCATAATCGCCAGGAAAATCCTTGCGTCCATCGCGATCATCGTCCTCGTCATTGGAGCAAGCTGCGCGGGTTGGATCGGCTGCTGGCTCGTAGCCCTCTTCAGCGGCAAAAATCCGAGTCTCGCCGTACGCTCTGCGAAAGTTTAGTTGCACTCCGGTCGCAACGCCGTTGGTGAGTCGCACCACACGACCCGTTGCGCTGGCGCCGTTGATGCTCGTGAGGACACCAGGGATGACCGAGAGGGACAGGGTTCCGTTGAAGTTGGGGACTGGGAGGCCATTGGCGCCGAGGACCGCGAGATCGACGATGTACGACGAATCGTCTGAGTATGGCCGTGGATGCAACGGGTCGCCCACATCGCCGCCAGAGATGAGCACTCGAACGCTTAACACTCCGTTGTTTTCGCGATCGCCACGACCGGGGTCCGGCAGCGCAGGGCCACAGGACAAGATCCCCGCCGCGATGAGCGACAGTGACGCGCGTGCAACGTTATGCTTGCTACGATGGTTCATAGGGACCTTCATCGACGTGAGACCATTCTGAGCCGCGAGTCTGAGTCGGCTCCAATCGAAGCGTCGACACATGGCAGGATTCTGCAGGTGTTCGCTGCGCGCTCGGTCGCTGCGCACAGACAGCGTTCACGGGCGAGAGGATCGTTGCCGGCTGGTGGGAGAGGAGAGATCTCTGGGCAATTTTGCGCGACTTGTGCCGAGAGGGTGTTCACACAGGAGGTCAGGACACAGCGTCCGTTCTCAGGGTTGATGGTGGATGGCGCCGCGCTGCACTGGTTCATGGCACGTCCGTCAAAAGTGAACCGTGCGGGCCATGCGCACTGATAATCGTTGCCCAAGACAGAGCAGTCCATATCGGCCATACACGGCAGCAAGCCGTCATCAGCACGAGGCGGTGAGGTGGGATGAGTCTGCCTAAATGCCATCGATCGCCCGCGATCATTACCGCAGGCTGGCTGCGCTTGAACGAAGTCAATCACCGCGTCTCGAAGCTGTACACCGGTGTTAATTTGCGCGGTATTTCGCTGCAAAACGAAGAAGCCCGAGCCGCCAGCCGCGATGAAGTCATTCGCTGCGAGCGAGTAGCTTCCGTTGGGGTTCACTGGCTCCATGCATTGGTGGGTGAAGGGGTCACAGAGTGAGCGATCACGAGGTGCTGCAGAGCCCGTAAGCGATGGACACTCTTCGTCTCGGGTGCAGCGCTCGGGTGCCCCAGTGCGCACGCCACGAATCATCTGTTGCCGAAGCCCAACGTTGACTGTCTCTGCACACGCGACGAGCTCGACTCCCGCGTTGTCGCGGTCGTTGCCTGGGACACCGTCACGATCACACGAGCCGCATGTGACCACCACACGGGCCCCCGCGATCTGCGCTTGAGAGTTGCAGCCGCGCGTACTTGAGCGGCGGGCAACGAAGTCAAACATGTCCAAAACTTCGCGTCCCGACAACTGCAATGTGGTGATCGAGTTGTCGAACGGAAACACGTTGTACACTTGGTCGATCGTCACGGGACCTGGCGGGATTGAATCGCGAATTCCCAGGGTATTGGTGATTGAGAAATCGGTCTGAACGCCCAAGCGTCGCCACATGGAGGTGCCCACGAGGTTGCCCATCGGAGAGTCGCCGCCACCGACGTTGGTGCGCGTGATTCCGTTGGGTGAGTAGCCGACGAGGGTGTCCAAGTTTGCAGCTGTGTCAAGAGCCCGTGCATACGGCTCTAACAACTGCCGCATGGTGGGCTCTTCGGGCACCGTTGAGTCCACTGGAAACAACGTAAACCGGTGACCCACCACTTCGAACCGTGCGCGCCCAAGCAACTCAGGCGTCGAGCCAAGCGCTCGATCTGGCCCAATGCTTCGCTGCCAATCGTCTGAGAGCACTAAGTCCAAACGACCTAGGTACTTCATAAACGCCCCCGAGTGCTGCACAAGCACTGGCCTGGTAAAACACGCGCGTTTGCGATATCCCGGCGCGAGTCGCCAGGTTGAAAAATTTGCGCCGCGCGTGGCATCGGGACCGCAGGCGCCCACGGATGAGCAGCAGTACGGGGCCACCGTGTCGTCACACGCAGGAGCGTTTGTATCCACACGTGTGCCACCATTGCCGACGATGAGCTGAGGGATCCAGTGACTGCCATCGGGATCTTCTGGCTCGCAGTCATGCTCGACCTGCGTGGGGTTGGTCACAATGTGCAGGTGCCCCCCGAGAACCACATCGATCCCAGTGGTAAAATTGATCATGCGCTTGTCGTCTTCGACACCTTGGTGCGACACCGCGATGATCACATCGGCGCCGGAGTTCACCATCTGATCGATGTAAAACTGCGCGACCTCGCGGCCGTTGAGGGCTGTGATCCCTGCGCGGTTTGGCTGGTCAAAGAGGCTGGTGATGGACGACAAGTTGCCCATCCCGAGGACACCTACTTTGAGCCCTCGGAGGTTAAACATGGTGTACGGCTTCGCGATGCGACCCAGCTCTGCTGAGCCAGGGATGGTCGAGTCTTCGAACTGATAATTTGC
>JANNCG010000780.1:0-13644 GCA_031386385.1 Myxococcales bacterium | reverse complement strand
GACCAGAAGGGCCTTCCACGCGCGAATCGCGGCGGGCAAATCGTTGGCGCGCTCAAGGCACTCGCCGGCGAGCTTTAGACCTCGGGCGTGATCGATTCCGGTTGGGGGAGTGTCGATCCACAGACGCATAGTGCTCGCGGCCCCTCGGACGTCGTTAGCGCTGAGCGCTTCAATCGCAGCGTGGTTGCGATCTCGCTCATCGTGAGTCTGTGCATAGAGCGCCTCGTACCTCGCTCGCGCTTCGGGATGTCGGTCGCTTTTAGCCAGGGATTGTGCACGCAATCGCTGAATGTCTTCTGCCAGCGATGGGACTAAGATCTCTAAGTTTGCAAGCGTCTCAAACGCCGCAGGAGCCTCGTTGAGCGCAAGCTGTGCGCGCGCGAGGATGTACCGCGCTTCAGCGGTTCGTTGCTGCTCGGGACTTAGGGCGGTGATCGCGCTTTGTGCGGCGACCCAGTCATCTCGGCGTACCGCATCCACCGCCACCATCATCGGCGTTGAGAGCACCGGAAGCGTCTGTCCGTCTGCATCGGGGAGGTTGCTGTCCCCTGCGCTGACAACCAACTGTCCCGCGTCCAAGTGCATGTTTTGTTGTTGCTGTGCGCGTTGCGTGCCGCGAGGCCCTCGGTCTCGGCTACAAGTGCCAAGGGATGACAACACAACAAAACACAACGCTCGGGCGGCAAACGACATCTAAGGGCTCACCGTGGGTACAACGTTTTGCGGGGAGAGATCCATTCCCCTACAAAATTGAATCGAAGCGCGCCGAGCACGACGACGGACAGACTCCACTTACACGAACAGGCTGCTGACGCTGTCGCTGCTGTGGATGCGACGGATGGCTTCGGCGAGCAGTCGCGCAACGCTGACCTGCTTGATCTTCGGGCAATTGCGGCCCTCTTCTCGCAATGGAACAGAGTCCGTCACGATCACCTTCTCAAGTGACGACTCGTTGATGCGGGTAATCGCAGGACCCGAGAACACCGCGTGCGTGGCACAAGCGACGATCCTTCGGGCTCCGCGCTCTTTGAGCGCCTTGGCGGCATTAACCAGCGTTCCAGCGGTGTCGATCATGTCGTCGAGGATGAAGCAGTCTTTGTTTTCAACCTCGCCGATGATGTTCATCACTTCGCTGACGTTGGCCCGCTCGCGGCGTTTGTCGATAATAGCCAAGCTTGCATCGAGTCGCCGGGCGTAGGCTCGTGCGCGCTCAACGCCTCCTGCATCGGGAGAGACCATCACCGCGTCGACCGATCCTACGGGACCAAGCTCAAGACGCAGCGCCTCTAGCAACACCGGCATCGCGTATAAGTTATCCACCGGAATGTTAAAAAATCCCTGAATTTGCCCAGCGTGTAGGTCAATCGTGAGCACCCTTTGCACGCCGGCGGCGACGATCAGGTCCGCCACGAGTTTTGCCGTAATGGGCGTACGCGCAGCGACCTTGCGATCTTGCCGAGCGTACCCGAAATACGGGATCACTGCCGTGATGCTCCCCGCACTCGCACGGCGCAACGCGTCGGACATGATGAGGATCTCCATCAGCGAGTCGTTGGCCGGCTGGGAGGTGGGCTGAAGGATAAACGTGTCGATCCCTCGAACATTCTCGATGAGCTCGACGGCGGTCTCGCCGTCTGAAAACCGAGATACCTTGGCGCGCGCGAGGGGCTTGTCCAAGTGTTTCGCAATGCTCTCTGCTAGCGCAGGGTTGGCATTGCCCGAGAGTAAACTAAGCGGTCGGGCCATAGACGGAGTGTGGTCCGCTACCACTCCGATTCGCAAAGTGTCAACGTTTCGACTGAGAAAGAATTTTCACAAACAGTGGTGCATTGGGTGTTCCACGGATGACCATCCGGGTTGCCATCGTACGAAACGCTGAGGATTGTCGCTGTGGATCGATTTGCTCGTGCCACTCTCCGCCCGTCACCTGCACTTGAATCTCTGTCGAAATGAGCTGACTCTGCCAACGCTCGCGGTCGGCAGTATCCACTGGCAACCAAGAGAACTGTTCAATCGGCGCAAGCTCTGCCGCTGGCGGTTGCAGCAATGTCATGTCCTCAAGCTCAAACACGGCGTGGGTGCACTCGACTCGAACCAACGTGTCCGGATCGCTCTCAGTGCGGACGTTAAACTCAGTCGTGACGCCATCACACAGAGCAAAATCTGCGGATCCATCCGTCAACAATTGCAAGGCTTGGCCATCAAACTTACCCGTCAGCGCCCGATGCTCACCTGTGGCCTGCAGCGAGGTGTCAATTCGAACGCGGAGAACAAAAGCCTGTTCGGTCCAGTTGAGCGCCTGTCGCAGCCGGTGCTCGCCAGCTCGAAGGATCCGCGTGCCGAGGTTTTGCTGCCCCAACCGCGAGAGCGCTTCGGAGATTTTGCGACACACCAGCGCATACACCGCGACAAACCCTACGGCTGCGATTACAGCTGAAAATACCAGCGTATACGCCAGCAGAATCGCAAACGCTCCAAAGATAAACGAGATAAAGACTGCGGCAAAGACCGCTTGGATTCCTGGTCCTTTGGGGCCCCAAACGAGCCAGCCGGCGGCACCGATAACAAAGGCGACACGCGCCAAAAACCACATCACTTGGCGTCCGATCGGAAGCACTCTCACGCGCTGCAGCACGTTGCCGTGCAGACTGACGGAGCCAAGTCGCACCGAGGCGAGCAGATCTGAGAGTTTGTGTCGGCCTTCTTTGGTGGTGAGATCAACAACCGCTTGATGATCTAAGCACTTGGCGCATCGAAGGCTCACGCCACGCGTGAGACACTGCAAGCACACAAACTGACTGCCAACCACGAAGCGCACAGAGTAAGTAGTAGCGCATTCTACCCGAATGGGTGTGCGCCTAAATGACCGATTAGTTGTTGGTTTGTTTGTCGCAACACTGACAAACTCCAGGCAAAATCAGTCATGACGCAAAATCAAACAGCCGTACGCCCGACCGTCAATTCTCTTGAGTGGGGAGCGCTCGCGCTCGCGACCACGGTGTTGCTATGGAGCGGAGTCAACGTGCACGACCGGTTCACCTGGTGGCTTGAGATTGCACCGGGGCTCGCCGCGTTTGCGTTGGTGCTGTGGGCGTGGAAGAAGGGGTTTGCGTTTTCAACGCTCGTGTTGGTGCTGATCGCAGTCCACGCGTGTATTTTGTTTATTGGGGGCAAGTATACGTACGCGGAGGTTCCTGTGGGAAACTGGCTGCGAGATCACTTTCACTTGGGGCGCAACCACTATGACAAAGTGGGGCACACTGCGCAGGGATTTATCCCAGCCCTGGTAGTCCGCGAGATTTTGCTTCGCAAGAAAGTTGTCGTGCGTGGTGGCTGGCTGTTTTTTCTCGTCGTGTGTGTGTGTCTTGCGGCCAGCGCCTTCTACGAGTTTATCGAGTGGTGGGTGGCTCTCGCGACAGGCTCACACGGAGACGCATTTTTAGGCACCCAGGGCTATGTTTGGGACACACAGTCCGACATGTTTTGCTGCTGGATTGGCTCGATGATCTCGCTTGTTTTACTGCATAAAGTACACGACCGCTCGATGATCGCGCGGCTTGGCGACAAAGCTCCCTAACGCGCGGTCAGCGGGCTTAGTGATACCCAAGGACCAGCGCGCGGGACAGCAGGTACCAACCGTCCGCCAGGACAAAGAGCAAGAGCTTAAACGGAAGCGACACGGTGGTAGACGACACTGACTGCAACCCGAGCGCAGTGAGAATGTTGGCGATGACTAGGTCGACCACTAAGAAGGGCAAGAAGACCAAAAAACCAATCGAGAAGGCGCTGGTCAACTCGGACACCACAAACGCGGGCAATAAGACCGACAAATCGCTCTCTTGTGGCTGCGGCAATGGCGGGCCATCCGCTGCGGCGCTTGGTCGCGTACGTGCGCGTCGCGCGAGATCTAAAAAGAGCCCTCGATCGCGGGTGCTGCTGTTGGCGCGCAAAAACCGTGCAACGGGGGTGCGAACGGCGTCCCAGGTTCGCTCAAGCTCTGCGCGTGAATCAGGGCGTGAAGGGTCTGCGGCGAGCGCGTGATCTAAAAATGGTCCAGCCGCGCGGCTGATGGCGGCCGTAGTCGGGGCCATGATGTGAATCGACAGGACCGCGGCCAACGCCGTGATCACCATGTTGCTCGGGACGTTTTGTGTGCCCAGCGCATTGCGAGCCAACCCAAACACGACGCTCACTTTGACAAACGAAGTCGAGACCAGAATAAAAAATGGTAGGATCGACGCGACGCCTAAGAGCACAACGAGAAGGATCGGCGAGGAGCCTCCGAAGTTCGCGGGGGCGAGCGCTTGAGCGAGCAGCACTGAGATCATGGCGACCGCCGTTTTATCGCAGTTGCGCTATGGGCGTCACCCTGCAAAGACAGAACCCAAGCGCTCGGGGCCCAGCTCGGCAAGACCTCGTCTAAGAAATTGATCCAGGATTTGCCCTGGTCGATCACTACCGCGTCTGCGCTTACGACCAACGCTTGTCCCGCCAGCATGCTGTCAGCGTCTCGCACCATCGAGACCTCCGTCATCAGCGCAGGAAACAAAAGCGCTGCGTCGAGAAACATTCTGCGAATTTGGCCAGAGTTAGAGACTGGCTCGTCGATCCACACCCGCAACGTGTGTGCCGACTGCTTGGCAAACCATCCAACGAGCAGCTCAATCGCCGGCTGAGTGGCGTGTACCGGTTTATATGAACCACGCAACCCGGCGAGATCGCGCAGGGCGCTGTCGGGGCAGCGAAAGAGCAGGCCTGTGCCACGGGCAACCTCAAGCGCGACCACAATGTTGAGCGCATCAAGATCGACAATCGTACCAGCGAGCGCGCTTGGTGCTACGCGCTTCGCCCGGCGTTCACTTGCAGTCGTAGGTGCGCACGCTGCACGGGTCACGCACATGCGTGCCCGCGCGGGAAGCTGGTGGTGATCCCCCGCTGCGCGTACGGCCAGATCAATGGGATACCCCCGACCGAGAAGCCACGAGACCTCTTCGATCGCCGCTTGAATCGCGGAGAGATTTTTCGTTGAAAAGACCCTCGCGTCTTCAGGATCGGCCGCGCGATGTGTGTCTGTCACTTTGGTGAAGTCTTACGAGACAATCCCGCGCCGAGCGCCCACTTTGGCAAATGCGTTGATGGTGTGATCGATCTGTTCAAACGTGTGCTGAGCGCTTAGCTGCACGCGAATACGGGCCTCGCCCTTGGGTACAACGGGAAATGAGAAGCCGACGACGTACACGCCTTCGTCGAGAAGTTCGTCTGCAATTTCGCTGGCTAAACGAGCATCGCCGAGCATCACTGGGGCGATGGGATGGATCCCAGGACGCAGGGCGAAGCCGGCTTTTGTCATCCCCGCACGAAAGCGCGCAGCGTTGTTCATGACACGATCGCGCAGCTCAGTGCTGGTCTCAATGAGATCCAAAACTGCCAGTGACGCCCCCAAGATCGTCGGCGGAACAGCGTTTGAAAACAAGTATGGTCGCGAGCGCTGTCGCAGCAGACCAATGACCTCTTTGCTCCCTGTGGTGAAGCCTCCCGAAGCTCCGCCGAGCGCCTTGCCCAGGGTGCTTGTCATCACGTCTACGCGAGAGGCGACGTTGCAGTGCTCGGGGGTTCCACGGCCGGTGCGGCCGATAAATCCAGAGGCGTGCGAGTCATCGACCATCACGAGGGCGTCATATTTTTCAGCGAGATCACAGATGGCGTCGAGCTTAGCGAGGTACCCATCCATCGAGAACACCCCGTCGGTCGCAATCATACGCAAACGCTTGTTTTGTGTGGATTTGAGCAAAGTCTCAAGGACATCAAGGTCTCCGTTGGGATACCGATGACGCTCAGCTTTGCACAGACGAATCCCATCAATAATGGACGCGTGGTTGAGCGCGTCTGAGATGATTGCGTCTTCTTCGCCCAAGATGGTCTCAAAGAGCCCTCCGTTGGCGTCAAAGCACGATGAGTATAAGATGGTGTCTTCGGTGCCGAGCCATCGCGAGATGCGCACTTCGAGCTCGCGGTGAAGGTCTTGCGTTCCGCAGATGAAGCGCACAGAGGACATCCCAAAGCCGTGTGTGCGCAGAGCCTCGTGTGCGGCCTCAATCACCCTGGGGTGCGATGACAGCCCGAGGTAGTTATTTGCGCAGAAATTCAGCAGTTTTCTGCGTCCTCGCCCCGGAAGATCCACTTCGATCTCGCCCGCTTGTGGGGAGACAATCACCCGCTCGGTCTTAAACAACCCTGCGTCGCGAATTTCGTCCAATGTGCTCTGATAGATGGCTCGTGCTTTTGTACTCATGGTGGCTTTTGTGGCCCGAGAGTATCGCAAGTTGGCGTTTTTCGTGGCATCGTTTGTGACAAGCAGGATCTTGAATTTTTCACTTCGATCGATGGTCGGCCTCGCTTCGCTGGGGGCGCTTGGCTTGGTGAGCACCTGTGCCTATGCCAAGACCACGATCACCGAACAGTCGCGACAGTTTCGCCTTGCGGTGAGCGCGGGAGGTTATGAGCGCGGGGGCGTCGCGCCCACAGAAGATCAGGTCGTTGAGCGAATGACGGCGCTCGCGCTAGAGCATCACGTCTCGGTGCGTGATGTCTCCGTGACCACAGAAGAGTACACAGGTTTTGCCGGGGCGTTGTCGGGCCAAGCGATAGGGCAAGCGATGTCCAACACGCTCAACATTCGCTCGCGGCGGTATAGCGTCGCGGGATATGTGCGTGCGTCCAAGTGGCTGTGGTCCACTGAGCAGCCGATTGAGAGCTCGTTTAGTGTGCGCCTTGAGGTGACGATGGCCCCGTCTGTGGAGCAGCAAAACGCCGCGCGACAGCTTCGTGAAATTCAATCGGACAGCGAGTTGCCACAGCGCGGGATGTGATCCAAGGCACACTTCGCTCTCCCTCTCCGTCTTCGTCTCCCTCTGACCCCTCCTTCCTTTTGCCGCGAAAAGGAAGGAGGCTGGGAGGATGGATTCAATTGCGCGGGGTCGCGAAGCGACGACGGAGCGACCGCCGTGGAACGAGTGTAGCGAACTCACGCACCCTGCCCACTGTGTCTTCACTCGGGCACGGAGTTGCGTGAGTGAGTGCAGCGAAGTGACACGCCGGACGCGCAGTCGATCCGCGCAATTCGCTAACATAGCTAAACTTATATAATGAGCACGCATACACGCACCGAAGGTGCTTGCGTGCGAGGGTCGCGCAGGGCGCACGGGGTTGCCAGGGCGCAATGGGCGAGGGCGCAGGGGGTAAGGGCACAATGCGCTCTAACCTATGGGGACCTATGACACTTCGCGCAGCGAAGTGCTTCCCGCAGAGAATATGCGAGTGAAAACGCATGAAATGAGCAGGGTGCATTGAGCAGGGTGCATTGAGCAGGGTGCATTGAGCAGGGTGCATTGAGCAGGGTGCATTGAGCAGGGTGCATTGAGCAGCGTGCACTGAGCAGGGTATTCGTTGGCACACCCCGCGGAGAGCACTTCGCTACGCGAAGTGTCATGGGCCCCACGGGGTTAGAGCGCCGTGAGCCCTGCGGGGTTTACCCTCGCCCCGTGCGCCCTGGCAACCCCGTGCGCCCTGCGCGACCCTCGCACGCAAGCACCTTCGGTGCGTGTATGCGTGCTCATTATATAAGTTTAGCTATGTTAGCGAATTGCGCGGATCGACTGCGCGTCCGGCGTGTCACATCGTTGCACACACACACGCAAACTCGTTGGCGGGTGAATAAGCGTTAAACGGGTGCGTGAGTTCGCTAAACTCGTTCCACGGCGGTCGCTCCGTCGTCGCTTACGCGACCCCGCGCAATTGATCCTATCCTCCCATCCTCCTTTCCTTTCGCGGCAAAGGAAAGGAGGGGTCAGAGGGAGAGGGAGAGAAAGTGCGAAGTGAGATAACTTGTACCCTATCGACGACCGCCGCCCCAGCGATTGCCCCAGCCCGCGACCGCGTCTTTTTGGCGACGGATCGCCGCGCGGTAGGTGGGATTTTCGAGGGATTTTAGCAGCGTAATGAGCACGTGCCCCGTCGCTTCGGCGTCGTCGGTTGCACGGTGAGCGCGCTCGTGAGCGACCCCAAGTCGTGCCGCTACATCGACGAGCTTGTGGCCTCGAACCTCGGGCTGCGAGATGCGTGACCACACCAGCGGATCGATCCACTCGACGTTTGTTCTCAGCGCCGGCGGAAGCGCCAGTTGGGTGCTTGGGGCCAATCCCGCGCGGCGCATTTCAGCATAAATAAACGCACGATCGAAGCTCGCGTTGTACGCCACCGGAACCCTGCCCTCTAACCACACACTGATCCGCTTGGCCATCGCCAGGTCAAACCGTGGTTTGCCCTTGAGGTCCGAGTCTTTGATTCCGTGCACCAAAGTGAGCTCTGGTGGGATTGGAATCCCCGGGTCAATGAGCTCTGAGAAACGGTTGGTCACGATCCCGTTGTCAAACCACACGACCGCGATTTCAATCACGCGATCACCTCGCGCGGGATCTTTGCCCGTGGTCTCAGTGTCGATCACCGCGAGGGCGCTGTTCATCAAGAGCTTGTCGGCCTCAAGATCATTTGCGAGCCCAATCACAGGCGCCGGGCCAATCCCCTGCAGCGTTGAGATCCCGGGATAAACCAAACCAGTCGGAAAACAGCCGCAGCCGTGCGCAGTACCCATTCAATTGCAAACGAGCGTAGACCACCCAAGCGCTCAACGCGAAATAACTCGCCGTTCTGCCCCCGCGCGAAAGGTCCCCATCACGCCGTCAATCACACCCAACAGGTTGCAATCAGGTCATCAGGTTGCGAAGAACAGTCTGCAAAATTCCACCATTTTTGTAATAGAGCACGTCGATGGGGGTGTCCAATCGAGCGATCACGGCAAAGGTGACCTTGCTGCCGTCTTCTTTGGTGGCTGTAACAGTGATTCGCTCTCGAGCCTGCACCGAGTCGCTCACTGGAATGTGAAACGTCTCTCGCCCCGTTAACCCAAGTGACTCGGGGTTGGCGCCGTCGGCAAACACCAGCGGCAAAACGCCCATCCCAACGAGGTTTGCGCGGTGAATGCGCTCGAAGCTCTCTGCGATCACGGCTTTGACGCCCAGCAACAACGTGCCCTTCGCGGCCCAGTCGCGCGATGAGCCTGTGCCGTACTCTTTGCCCGCGATGACAATCAGCGCAGTCTTGTCGGCCTTGTACTGCTCGGCGACGTCGAAGATGGCGCCTTGGGCTCCGCTCGGGAGGTGGACGCTCATGCCGCCCTCAACACCGTTGAGCAGGAGGTTTTTCAGGCGCACGTTTGCAAACGTCCCGCGCACCATGATTCGGTCGTTGCCTCGGCGTGCTCCGTAAGAGTTGAAGTCGGCCTTCATCACTCCTTGCTCTTCGAGGTATTTGGCTGCTGGAGTGTTCTTCGCGATGTCGCCTGCGGGCGAGATGTGATCGGTGGTGACCGAGTCACCAAGCAGCGCGAGGACCCGAGCGTTTTCAATGTTCTTGAGCGGCGTGAGGTCTTTGGTCAGACCCTGAAAAAATGGGGGCTCTTGGATGTACGTGCTCTTAGGGTTGAAGTCGTACAGATCCGTCTCTGATGATTTGATCGTGTTCCACTCGTCTGAGCCGCGAAACACGTCGGTGTACGCGCGCTCAAACATCGCGGGGGTGATGGATTTTTCGACAATGGCCGCGACCTCGGCTTGTGTGGGCCAGATGTCCTTGAGAAACACAGGCTTGCCGTCGCTGCCCGTCCCGAGGGACTCCGTGGTGAGATCCAGATCGGTTGTCCCGGCGAGCGCGTAGGCGACAACCAACGGAGGCGATGCGAGGTAGTTTGCTTTTACGTGCGGATTCACACGTCCTTCGAAGTTGCGGTTGCCGGACAACACCGAGCACGCGACCAGCTTGCCTTCGTTGACCGCCGTTGCGACCTCTTCAGGCAGCGGGCCCGAGTTGCCAATGCACGTCGTGCAGCCGTAGCCCACAACGTGAAACTTAAGTGCCTCCAGCGATGTGAGCAGACCGCTGTCGCTCAAGTATTCAGTGACGACTTTTGAGCCTGGTGCGAGCGAGGTCTTCACCCAGGGCTTCACGGTGAGGCCCTTCGCTACGGCCTTCTGTGCGACGAGCCCAGCGGCGATGAGGACCGACGGGTTCGAGGTGTTGGTGCACGAGGTGATGGCCGCGATGACAACGGCTCCGTGAGTGATTTCGCTGGTAGTTCCGTTGGTGTGCTTGACGGTGGCTTTGGCCTCAAGCTCTTGGGCTGAGAGCGCAAATCCACGATCCTTCACGGGAGCTGCGAGCGCTGCTTTGAAGCTGCTCTTCATCTTTGTGAGCGCGACACGATCTTGTGGGCGCTTGGGTCCTGCGAGCGATGGCTCAACAGTGCTCAGGTCAAGCTCGGCTGTGTCTGAAAAGACTGGCTCGGGCGCGCTCGCGTCACGCCACAGGCCCTGTGCTTTGCAGTACGCCTCCACGCGTGCGGCGGCTTTGGCTCGTCCCGTGCGGCGCAAAAAGTCCACGGTGATCCCATCCACAGGAAAGAACCCCATTGTCGCCCCGTACTCTGGCGCCATGTTTGCGATCGTGGCGCGGTCTGCGAGGGCGAGAGTATCCAGCGCGGGTCCGTAGAACTCGACAAACTTGTCCACAACGCCTTTTTTGCGCAGCAGTTGCGTCACAGTCAAAACGAGATCCGTCGCAGTGACTCCCTCGCGGAGTGTCCCTGTGAGTTTCATGCCAACCACTTGTGGGGTGAGCATAAACATGGGCTGTCCGAGCATGACGGCTTAGGCTTCAATGCCACCCACGCCCCAACCCAAGACACCGAGCCCGTTGATCATGGTGGTGTGCGAGTCAGTCCCAACGAGGGTGTCGGGATAGAGCACTGCGCCTTGCTCGTCGGTCCCGGCCATCACGCACTCGGCGAGGTACTCGAGGTTGACCTGGTGCACGATCCCCGTGGCGGGAGGCACTGCGCGAAAGTTGTTCACGCTCTTCTGTGCCCACTTCAAAAACTCATAACGCTCTTGGTTGCGCTTAAACTCAAGCTTGGCGTTAAGACCGAGCGCCGCGGGTGATCCAAACTCATCGACTTGGACTGAGTGATCAATGACCAAGTCCACAGGGACAAGCGGGTTAATCTTCTTAGGATCGCCACCCATAATCGCCACCGCAGCGCGCATCGCTGCGATGTCTACCGCCACAGGAACTCCCGTAAAATCCTGCAAGATTACACGCGCAGGCTTAAACGGCAGCTCGACCTGAAGGGGGGCGGCGGCGTTCCACTCGACCACGCGACGCACGTCTTCTTCGGTGACGGAGAAGCCATCGCAGTTGCGCAGAACTGCTTCGAGCAGCACTCGAATCGAGTACGGAAGTCGCTGAAGATCGGGCGCCACTTTCTGCAGCTTGTAGATGCCGAACTGTTCGCCGTTTACGTTGAGGGTTTCGCGAGATTTGAAGGGGTCAAAGACCTTAGTGGGTGCGGTTGTCATTGCGAACGGGAATTTGCCCTACTTGCGCCATTCGTCAATGCGAACCCGCAATCAAATCGCTTTGAATTGCCATAGGCAACTGTTATGGATCCTACGTATGCAACAACTATTGTCTATGATAAGTGCGATGTCCCGCCTGCCCCAAATAGCCTAAAATACGCCGCCAAGTGTGAGCCCGCGCTGTGTTTCGTTGAGCAATAATCCAGGAAATATCTGCAGCGCCAGGGCTGGTCGCCTCGACGGTGCGGGCGGCGTGGCTCGCGTCGTGAGCTCGTACCCAACGCTCATCGACGCCAAAACAAGGACCGGAGCCACAAACGCAAACACCGGAAAAATTTCGTATGGACGCCGATTGGCGAAAACAAATCCGAGACCAACCATGGTTGCTCCCACAAGCCCATTGCCCGCGAAGGCACCCCAGTAAGAACCATTTCCGCCCAAGGCTCTCGAAACACCCCAGTACACTGCCGGCAACGCAAATAACCCAGCACCCGCGCTGACAGCGAGACAGGCAATGGCGATGGTTGGATATCCCAGGCCAACTCCCAATGCAATGCCACCAACAACTGGAATTCCCACGCCGATTGCGAAACCAACACTCGCGAGACTAGCCAACGTCACGCGAACTGCGCGCCGACTAATCACTGGGTCTGCGTGTATGGGTTGTTCTACGGTTGCTGTGACGGACATAGTTGGTTGGGGGCTTGTCGCTCTTACTGTGACATTGTTGGTGAGTGTCTGTGTTGATGGTGGAGGTTGTTCTCGGCCGGTCGCCTCTTGCGCAAATGCGTCTGCTCCCCTCGTCGCCAAGGCCAGCGAAATGAGTGTGGTGGCACAACCCTGTGTATATCGCTTGTGCATTATTGTTACTTAGCTAAAACACGCCGCCAAGCGTGATCCCGCGCTGTGTTTCGTTGAGCAATAGTCCCGGATAAATAGAGAACCCTGCGGTGGTGCGAGGCTGTGGTGTACGACGCGCAACGCTTCGCTCTGTAGTGCTCAGCTCGTACGAGATCCCCCATGACGCGATGATCGCGGCGCCTCCCAAGAACGAGAGGACCCCCGCCAATTCACCGCTTCTTGATGAGAGGCCAACGGTGATGAGCAATCCGCCCACTGCCAACCCAACGGCCTGACCGCCGACGGTGACCCAATACGAGCCGTTGCCTCCCATCGCACCCGATACGGCACTGTACACCGCAGGGATTGCAAAAAGCCCTAAGCTTGTCCCAACGACGGAGCTGAATATGAAAACGGGAACTCCTCCACTCGCCAATAATCCAAATCCCACACCTAGCGTCGTGAGCAGACCGACGCCGCCCAACGTGCCTGTCGCGGCGAGTGTGGCAACAGCGACTCGGGTCCCACGCCGAGCGACAACCGGATCTTCGACAAGCGCGATATTGGCTTGCCGAATTGCTTCGAGATCCGGGTCTAACCCAGAGTTGCTTTGAGTCTCCGTCGTGCTGTGCTCTGCCGGAGGAGCATTGGGTCTCACTCGCAACCGTGGCACGACAATCGGCGTGAGCATAACCGCCACAGGACCGAGATTGATGGATGCGACGGGCTCGGGATTGACCGTTACTGTCGCCTGCGGAGTTTGTGCCTGCTGCGCAAACAACATCGCGGGCGCACTTACGAATGCAAAGCTGATCGCGAAGCCAAACGTGAAGCGAGGGTGACTATTCAGCATGAAGCTCCCAGTGTGAAACGGTGCGAAATCGCGATCTCTAAGCGATCACAGTTGTCGAGGTTATCACTAAAACACGCCACCAAGCGTGAGCCCGCGCTGTGTTTCGTTGAGCAATAGTCCGGGAAATATCCGCAACGAAGCTGCCTGACGCGTCATTCTCACGCCATCTCTTGGGTTTGTGGGAGGCGGGGTTGCCGGTTCCGCATGACTAAGTTCAGAGGCGAGACAGATTGAGGCGGCCATTGTGAGCGGTGCAGCGAGGATGGCGTACCATCCGAATGGGAGCACGCCGAGTGCAGTCAAACTAAGTCCGATCGCGGAGCCGCCAACGGCCGCCCAATATGAGCCGTTGTGACCAAGCGGTGAAGATATTGCCACGTGCACCGCTGGGATTGCAAACAGGGTGACGGTTGCACCAAGAACAGAGCTCAAGCCAACCCAGGCAGGCTCGCGACCCACGATCCCAAGGGCGATGCCACCAAT
>JANNCG010000762.1:0-4570 GCA_031386385.1 Myxococcales bacterium | reverse complement strand
CCGCGTCGCGCTCCCACCGGTGCTCTTCAAGAGCCAATAGTTCTTGGACTGCGGCCTTGAAGGTTTTGCCAGCGCTCATCAATCGAAGCAGCAGCGTCTCGTCCGTTGGATCCAGCGCCGAGGTCACCACCAAATGCAACGCGAACCCGGACGCAGCGCTGTAAAATCCCTTCGGCCAATTGGGACGGGGGCCAAACGCGAGTTGCCTCCGCGCCGTTTCTGGATCTCCTCCGCTGATGATCCACAACGCAATCGGCCCTTCCCGCTGCGGTGATTTGTTGCGCGTGGCTTCTCGTCGCAGATGGGCTTCGAGGTTGAGCTGCTTTTGCGTGCACAACCGTAGATCCTGCGCTGACGGAGCGTCGTGAAAGGCCTCAACCAAGCACTCGTGCGAGGTGATCTCGCCCAACCACCCGCCCCGCGGAAGTGGGATCCCCCGAGGACCAAGCACAGCCGGATGCTGGTCGGGAGCGAGCAAAATTGCAGGCGTTGCGCTGAAATCTTCACTTAACGTTTCGGGTTCGATCACGTAGCAATCGGCGAGCTGCTCTTCGGACAAGACCGCAAACTCTGGCTGTACACGATCGGGAGTGTCGGTCGCCGCTGCGACAATGAGCTTGCCCAGAGAGTCGAATTTGTTGCGCATGAAATCAGCAATTTCTCTATGCGCGCAGAGGACCCGATGCCAGTGAGAACCGGTGCGCGAGCGAAAGTGACATAATGCACAGACCAGCACCTGCTTTCGCAACTGACGTCAGCGCCTCGCACACAAGCTTCGGCGTACACTCGGACGTATGACGCGAATCAAGCGAGGGTTGTACGACGTTCTGATCACCGACGCGCTTGAGAGAGAGCTGTTGGGCCTTGACCGAGCCCTTACGGCCGACCGCTCGAAGTTGCACAAGGCCGAAGCGGCGGACCGGATCGCGATGCACCTTGCGCGCTTGATCGAGCGGGCGATTGACTCGGTTGGAGAAGACAGCCGCATCGACACTGCCATCACTCTCGCCAGGGACGTTTTGCACTCGGTGACCAAGCTGATCGCGCAAGCAGAGGTGAGCAACGATAGCCCAAGCCCATCGGGCGAAGTGCTTAGAGCGATCTTGGGGCGCCGGCTTGATGGCGAGCTTGAGACGATTCAATCGCCTCTGATTTCGCTGCTAGACACAGCGCTGCTGACAAACGCGCCGGGTGAACCGCGGGTCGGAAGCCAGATCAAAGCCGAGATTCAATCGGCGGACCGCATTGACGTGGTCATGGCCTTTATTCGTCTCAGCGGAATCGCACCGCTGCTCGAAGCGCTTCGCGCGCACTGTAGCGATGGACGCACACTTCGCGTGCTCACCACGACTTACACGGGGTCGACGGAGGCGAGCGCGCTCGAGAGCCTCAAGAGCATGGGGGCAGAGATTCGCGTCTCGTACGACACTGAGTCCACGCGGCTACATGCGAAGGCGTGGCACTTTCATCGAGAGTCTGGGTTCTCGACGGCGTACATTGGCTCGTCAAATCTCACACATTCTGCACAGATCACCGGTCTGGAGTGGAACGTCCGCGTCTCGTCCGCCCGCAACCGCGCCGTGATCGAGAAGGTCATCGCCGTCTTTGAAAGCTACTGGAACAGCGGCGACTTCATCGCATACGAACGCGAGCGATTTATGCACGCGATCGCGAAGCCCGAGCACCGCAGTGGCGCCCTCCTGAGTCCCATTGAGCTGCGGGCCGAGCCATTTCAACTGCGGCTCCTTGAGCTCATTCAACTCGCGCGCTCACAAGGGCGACATCGCAATCTTTTGGTCTCTGCCACAGGGACCGGCAAGACCGTGATGGCGGCGCTGGACTATGCAAGTCTTCGCGAGACACTCCCACGCGCAAGGCTGCTGTTTGTCGCGCACCGCAGAGAGATTTTAGAGCAGAGCTTGGCCACCTTTCGGCACGCGCTGCGGGACTATGCGTTTGGTGAGCTTTGGGTCGGCGGCGAGACTCCCAGCCGGTTTGAGCATGTGTTTGCTTCGATTCAGTCACTCAACGAATCGGCGCTTGAGCACCTGCACCCAGAGCACTTTGACGTGGTGATTGTCGACGAATTTCACCACGCTGCGGCGCAGTCATACCAGCGATTGCTCAAGCACCTTGTGCCAAAAGAGCTGCTCGGGCTGACCGCGACGCCTGAGCGCAGTGACGAGCTGTCGATCCTTGAGTTTTTCGACGGGCGCATCGCCGCAGAGCTGCGGTTGTGGGACGCGATTGATCAGCAGAGGCTTGTTCCGTTTGTGTATTTTGGGGTGTCTGATGGGGTGGATTTAACGGCTGTTAAATGGGAGCGCGGTGGATATCAGCTCTACGGCAAGAACGGCGAAAAAGGGCTCAACGAGCTGCTCACCGGCAACGAGGTGCGTGCGCGGTTGGTGATCGCACAGCTGCACAAGCGGGTGGCGTCGTTCGCGCGTATGCGGGCATTGGGATTTTGTGCCACCGTTGAGCACGCCAGGTTTATGGCGCGGATGTTCAACGAGGCAGGGATTCACTCTGTTGCGATCTGGGGTGACACACCCGAGCACGAGCGCGCTGACGCGCTGCGGGCCCTGGCTGAGCGACGGGTCAACGTGGTGTTCTCGGTGGACCTGTTCAACGAGGGTGTAGACGTCCCTGCGGTCGATACGTTGTTGATGCTGAGACCCACCGAAAGTCCGACGCTTTTTTTGCAACAGTTGGGGCGTGGGCTTCGGCGCTCGCCGCGCAAGTCGAGCTGCTTGGTGCTGGATTTTGTGGGCAATCATCGAAGAGAGTTTCGCTTTGATCGGCGGTTTCGTGCGCTCTTGGGTGGGAGTCGCGAGGAGGTGAGAAGGCAGGTGAGCGAGGGGTTTCCGCTGTTGCCGGCGGGGTGCCACATGGAGCTTGATCCCGTCGCGCGAGAGGTGGTCTTGGCGAGCATCAAGAGCGCGGTTCCGTCAAACAAGAGCGCCAAGTTGCAAGAGCTTCGCGCCCTCGCGGCGGGTAGAGACACCGTGTCACTCGCGGATTTTTTGCTGCACTCTGGGCTTGAGCTCGAAGACATCTACTCGGGCAATCACTGCTGGTCTGACCTCTGTGAAGCCGCCAAGTTAATCATCCAGCCAAGGGGTACGCACGAGACTGAGTTGCGTCGCGCGTGCGGTCGAATGCTCCACGTCGACGACGTAGAGCGCTGTGACATGTACGCAAAGTTGCTACGATCTGAAGCGGTGCCGACCGTGAGCACCCTCGATCTTCGAAGTCAGCGTTTGTTGCGCATGCTCATCGCTTCGTTGCTCGACCAGGCTGCGACGAAAGAGCTGTCGCTGCAAGACGGCTGCCGGTGGTTGTGGGAGCACCCGCAGGTGCAGACCGAACTGCTTGAGTTGCTTCCGCTTCTCAAGGCTCGCGCGCAGCACGTCACGCGCAAGCTGGTTTCGCGTCCAGCCATCCCATTGTCCGTCCACGCGCGATACACGCGACTCGAGATCCTTGCCGCGTTTGGCGTTGGAGAGGGAGCGACGGTCGCAGCGTGGCAAGATGGGGTTCGGTACGTGCAAGCCGAAAAAACTGATCTGCTGGCATTTACACTGGATAAAACGGGCACTGGATTCTCTCCAACGACCCGCTATCGCGACTACGCTATCAGTCGTGATTTGATTCACTGGGAGAGCCAATCGCGCACTCGCGCGGACAGCGAGACGGGCACGCGATATCAAAAGCACGTGGAGCAAGCCTCGATGATCGCCCTGTTTGCTCGACTGAACACCCAGGATCGCGCGTTTTATTTTCTCGGCCCGGCGAGCTATGTATCGCATCAGTCCGAGCGCCCGATGGCCATCACATGGAAGCTCGAGCACCCACTTCCGGGCGACCTGTTCGCAGCCTTCGCAGCGGCGGTAGCGTAGTCGAACAGCGTACACCCGTGAGGGTGGCGGCCGCCATGGCGCGCCATGGCGGTCAAGGAGGACACCGCCAGGGCGCGAAGCAACTCAATGGCACTCGGTCAGCGAATTTACGTGCAGATTAATAACGTGCGTCCGTCAAACCTCGCTGGCATCGCCGTTGCACCTCAGCGCCAAGACGAAGGTCCACACGCACCCCATGCCCGGCAACGCACACGAACGACTCGTACTCTTTTTCGCTGGGTTTCCGCTCTTGCTTGAGAAGCTTATGGCGCTCATTGATCCCACGCGCGAGTGGCGCATTCCCCCGCTCGCCGACAGTACCGTCCGCAGCGGAGCGGCCGTAGAGGTGCACCCCGATCTGCTCTTCGCAGACGGTCTCGAAGGCCCGTGGACCGGCACGGAGATCCAGCGATCCGTTGATAGGGCCAAAGAATCAAGCTGGCCGATGATGATCACACTGAAAAATCACCAGCGAAAGTTCGCCGGCGATCTCATCGTCATCACGCACAAAGCCTCCGTCGCCGATTGGGCACGCAACCTCGCCGAAGCCACCGGGCCACTCGGCACACGCGTCCACTGCTCCCTCGTAGTTGTTTGCCTAGACGCCCCCCTGTGCGAGCAGCTGCTGCAATCCAACGAACCCATCGCCAACCTCGTTACCACTTGGT
>JANNCG010000760.1:0-1728 GCA_031386385.1 Myxococcales bacterium | reverse complement strand
AGCACCTCGACATCGGCGCTCAGTGGACCGCGATCGTTGTACGTGGGGCTGATGGACAGGTCATACGGGCGTCGTCGAATGGGATCGAGCAAGATGTCCCGCGCCTCTTCAATGTGCGCCACCATCGTCGCGAGGGACTCAGCTGAACAGAGCCCCGCGATCGCCACGGACTCAAGCGAGTACAGATCCCGCATCTTGCGAACCGCGCGCCGAACCTCTTCGTCCGACACGCCTCGATCAACCACGAGAGTGTCGTAGTGCGTTGGCTCTGCGATGGGGTGCGAATCGACTGTATTTTCTGTGGTCGATTGGCTCTCTTGCTGCAGCGATGCGCTGAGCTTGCGAGCGATCCGCTCAAGGTTGCGCGCGGCTTTGGAGCCCGGTGACTCGACCATCAGTGGGCGGCGTTTGCGTGCCGCCACCGCGACGCTGTCATCGAACTCGATGTGACCCAGATAGCCCAAAGTCAACCCAAACTGCTGCTGGACCAAAACGCACATTTGCTCGCCAAGCTCGAGGTCTGCACGGGTGCGTGTGCAGTTGACGAGCAGCCATGGTTTCAGCGATCGCAACAGCTGCCACGCGAGAGACTCTGCCTCGGGAGCTTTGCGCGAAAAGAGTCGCGCGAGCTGCTTGGGCGCCGGTGCCCCGCGGGTTTGGGTGAGCACGTCTCTCAGCGCAGCGGACGCCGCGGGCAGAGTTTTGAGTGCGTTGCCGAGCGAACGCGCATACGCCAGACGCAGCCAGCGGTAGATGGCCTCGACGCTGCTGGGTTCGGGGAGCGCGACAAGGACTGCGGCGTCTACAGAGAGCATGGAGTCGAGCAAGCCGGGTTGCGTTCCGCCGCCAAAGTCAAAGACCGTGTGCTCGCTCTGGGCCAAAGAGGCGACCTCGCGGGGACGGCGTAGACTCACACCGCCGATGGCGCCCTCTTCTCCATACGCGCTCAAAATCCGCACGTTCGGAACGCTGCTCGGCTCACCCTTCAGGTCCCCCACCGGCTCGTGCCACGGCTCGACGTCTGGGGCCTCGGGCGCGCAACCAAAGGCCGACTTCAACTGTGGGGCGTGAGGGTGCGCGTCCACCAGGAGCACTCGCTTGTTGAGCTGCGCGAGAAACACAGCGAGGTTTGCCGCGACGAGCGATCGCCCAACACCACCTTTAGCTCCACCGATTGCGACTACGGCCATTCGGCTGCGGACACTACACCAAACCCGCTACGCTTCGGGGTCGATTTCGTCCTGCATCGAAGATTCACTTTGCCACAAAATTTCCAGCTCGCGCGAGCCCGGAAGCGTCGCCAAAAAGGGCTCCCACTCTTTGGGTCGTCGGGGTGAAAACGCCAGCGCCAGCACCGGAGACCAACGAGGACGCGATGGCTTTCGCGCCAGCCGCATGCTCGCCTCTGCGGGCGTGCGTCCACCCTTCTGAAGATTGCACACACGACACGAACACACCACGTTTTCCCATGTGGTCGGACCACCCCGAGATCGTGGCATCACGTGGTCCAGATTGAGATCGCGGGTGCTAAACCGCTTGTTGCAATACTGACAGCTGTACCCGTCGCGCAAAAAGATATTGCGACGATTGAGCCTGACGACCGCCCTGGGCATCCGATCATACGCGATCAACTGAATCACACGTGGAATCCGCACCAGCCCCTTCGTCGTCCCAATGGAAGCCTCTCCCTCCTCGGGCTCAGTCTCGCACCAGCTCGCAAAGTCATGC
>JANNCG010000721.1:0-5618 GCA_031386385.1 Myxococcales bacterium | reverse complement strand
CCTGCATCGACGCGAGGTCGAATAGCTTGGCAGCTATTGCCGACACAACCACAGACAACCTGATCGATCTCAGGACATTCGCTTACGCAGCCAAGCAAGCACCGTCGATTGTCACTGACGCACTGAATCTCAGCCGGATTGCAGCGACCGCAGCCACACCAAAAACTACGACAAACCGGAACATCGCCACAAACCGCTGTGCTGACATCCACATTGGGCCTGTCCACAGTGGGGACATCCCTTGCGTCCAGCGCCACCACGTCCGCTCGAGCATCAAATCCAGCATCGAACGTGGATTGGGCGTCCGCATCCCACGGACCATCGGACGAAACATCCTCGGACACGTGAGCGTCCACAACCACCACGTCCATCGCTGTCGATCCATCCACACTTGGTGGCGGATCCACCACGGCGCGACGATAACTAGGCTCAACGACAAGAGCACAATTTGCGAGCAGCAAAGCACTGCTCAATCCGGTCAATCCGCTCAGAACACGCTTCATTGCCCTCAGTGTATCACGCGATCATCGCGTTGTTTGAAGCGCCAAGCACCAACACGTTTATGGCAGAAGCGGACAGCGCCCGTTGCGATCGGGAGGCATGCAACGGTTCGCGCAACCGGGGATTCCACAAGGATAACAGCAGAGTAGGCCTGCGGCACAGTCGCCTGCTTCGCCGCCACAGAGCCCTCCTTCACCGACCCCACCGCCACGCGCGTCAGCGCCAGCGTCCACGACGACATTCTGCCGCTCACACTGGTTGCCGACACAGCGACACACGGTCGTCTCGAGCTCGGGACAAGAGCTAACACAATCGAGCAGACACTCTCGGTTGTCAGATACACAGCGAATCTCTGCGGGGTTGCACTGCCCACAACCACACCAAAACGGACGACACACTGCGCCTGCACCACAGGACACGCCACTGTCGACCGCGGGTCTGTCCGCCGTGACAACGTCACGATTTGGCACATCCGAGGCACCAATGTCAGCCTGCACATCGGTTGCGTTGGGGGCATCCACCGTGGAGACATCACTGCTTCCGCTGTCCACCACTTGCGCATCCATCAACCGCATCCCGCTGTCCCCGGTCGGAACATCGCTCACAACCATCATCGGCGCGCCACACGCCGTCAGCAAACTCGCCGCAAAACAAATACCCAAACGCTTCATAGTCAGTGTCACGGTGCTCATCCTTCTGTGCTTCTCGATGGGTATCACAAACCCTCTTGCCTTTGCCTCTGCAAAGCCCTATCCAACGCCCCCCCCAGCGTCCTTTGCGTCGCGGTTGGCATCCCCAACCAAGACGTCAAAGCGTGAGCCATGCCTCACACATTGCTGCCCACGCGTACAACGGCGCGTTTATTTAACCAATAAATTCGCCGCCATCCGCGCGGGAACACACCACTCTCAATACAGCTTTCAAGCATTCACTCACACCGAAACTCCTCCTGGAGCCTCCCCCCGGTTTACGTGTTTGCGATGGCTCTCTATTGTCTTTTGGAGGACTCATGAATGGTATGTCCCGCCCCATTGGGCTCGATTTTGGCACCACCAACTCAGCGCTCGCATTTGCAGACTCAAGCGTCCCCCGAGGCGCACGGTTGAGCGAGTTTCGCGTGACAAAAGAGCGCGAATCTACACAGCGAGTGAACACTTTTCGTTCAGTTTTGTTTTTTGAAGCCCCCGACCGTGGACCGCGCTTGGACGGACTCGCGGGTCCGTTTGCGCTTGAGAAGTATCGCGACACGGGCGGCAACGGACGTTTGCTGCTGTCGCTCAAGAGCTTTCTCTCAAGCACACTGTTTCGCTCGACGGATGTGTTTGGCAAGACTTTTACCCTCGAAGAGTTAGTCGCAGTTTTGCTGCGCCGATTGCGCGAGCAAGTCGAAGAGCAGCACGGTGACATTGGCTCTCGGGTTGTTCTTGGCCGACCCGTGCGCTTTGTCGGCGATGACGGAGATGTC
Source organism: Myxococcales bacterium (assembly GCA_031386385.1). Lineage (GTDB taxonomy): Bacteria > Myxococcota_A > Polyangia > Polyangiales > JANNCG01. The sequence continues at coordinate 3,652 of JANNCG010000721.1, read as the reverse complement.
CCATCGGAGCTGCCCTTGTCTCGACTGAGAGAAGCGGCAGCGCTCGCGGGATTTACCGACGTGCAGTTTGAGTTTGAGCCCGTGGCCGCAGCAAAGCACTACGAGAGCGGTCTTGATCACGACGAGCTCGTACTTGTCGGCGATTTTGGCGGTGGAACGAGCGATTTTTGCCTGATGCACTTAGGCCCCTCGCGTGACGCTGAGATCTTGGGCACCGAAGGTGTTGGGCTCGCGGGTGATGCGTTTGACGGCGAAATCATTCGTCACGTAATCGCTCCGGCGCTCGGTGCGGGCGGCAGCTATCGCTCGTTTATGGAACAAAGGATCATCGCGATCCCACCGTGGCCCTATGAGCGACTGCGAAAGTGGCATCACTTGTCCTTTTTAAAGAGCCCTAGCACCATGCGGTTTTTGCAAGAGCTCAAGACCCAAGCCCTTGAGCCAGCCAAAATTGAAGCGCTGTTGCAGATCGTCGAAGAAGACCTCGGTCCCGAGTTGTTTAAATCCGTCGAGGGGACCAAACAGCGTTTGTCCAAAGAGTCGCAGGTCGTGTTGTCCTTCAACGAGCCCCCGACGTGTATTGAGACAGCGGTCGAGAGAGCGCTGTTTGAGCAGTGGATCTCAGTGCAATTGCAGGCCATTGAACGGTGCATTGAGGACGTGCTCAAAAACGCCAACGTGAAGCCCAAGGATGTGAACCGAGTGTTTCTCACCGGAGGTAGCGCGCTGGTCCCCGCAGTGCGCGCCATTTTTGCTCGGCGATTTGGAGAAGAAAAGCTCACCGGTGGCGATGAGCTCACCAGCGTCGCGACAGGGCTCGCGCTCTGTGCTCAAGAGCGCTGGTAAGGAGTCAACTCTCTACTCAATCGTCTCGACTTCTTCAGGCATACGGACGCGAAAGTTTGTATCCACAAAGTCTGAGAGGTCCAAGAAGAACTGCTCCATTTGGACGGTGTCGTTGAAGGGCGAGTTTGTATAAAATGTCCCACGAAGGCAATTGTCGCCAGGACGACAGCGGCCATCGGGAAACACCAAAATAAACTTACCCGGACGCTGCCAGCTCCCAAGGTCGCTCGAGGACATATAATTTCGCAGCAAAACACCTGAGGGAATCAAGCTGCTCGCGTCCATTCCGTAGCCGTGAAGCATAAACAACACGGGGTAGCGAACACCGGCGTTTTCTGGTCGGTGGTATCCGGGCGGAAGCGCAATGCCCACGGGCGCGCTGCGATTGGCGCGCTCTGAGCGAAAGTCAAACGTGCACGAGTACCCATTGCGACAACGCCCCGCGTCGTCCGAGGTGTTTTGCACCGGGACAATCGTGGTGTCCATGTTGGGCCAGTTGGCCTGCGTTCGCCAGAGCGCGGTGTAGATCCGGCCCGCGACCTGACCGATGGTCCCGACGTGACCACCATCACCCATAAGTAATGCGTCTGCAGACGCATCTTCGAAGCCATAGCGCATCATGGCGTGGCGCGGCACTCGGGCCCAGTCCACGTCGACGAACTCAAACCCATCGTCGTTGTTTGCTGGGATTGGGTGGCTTGTCGAGAGCGCCGAGAAGTTGTTGTAGTAGTGGAGGTCTTGCTGCTGCTGAGCCCATGCGCCTACGAAATGGTTGGCAACGGCACCAAAGTTAAACAGATCGCGCGTCCCGCCGTCAGCCCAGACACCGATGCGCTCTGCGGTCGCAGGAGGAACCGTCGCGAAGATTTGCCGGGGATTTCGCGTGAGAAAACGACTGACACCGCCAGTGGTATCAAAGCGATTGTTGCCCTCACCGACATCATACGGACACATGCGTCCCATGGGGCAACGAATGCCGTCGAGACCGAGGTCTTGATAGGGTTCGGTGTCTTCGCGCACGAGGTTGCCCTCGGTTCCTGCGGGATTAAACTGGCGATCGTAGTCGTCGCCAGTGGGGTCGGGGTTTGATACGGCGTTGTAGCCGGGCTCCATCACGCTCGCGATGCCGTCGGTACCAAAGTCCGAGAAGGGCTCAGTAAAGTTGCGAAGTACGGGCTCGCCTCGGTCACGGACTCCGTTGCGATTGCGATCCACCGCGAGTGATACTTCAAACGGAAACGTCCCCTGACCCCCGGCAAACTCACCTGCGTGTGCTGCCGTGCGGTTGCCATCACAAAACGTAATCACTGGATAATTGCCGTCTGGATTGTACTCGTCGTCAAAAAAGTTGTTCAGCACAACGGGCGTCGCGCAGCGGTCCATGTCCGTGCGTGAAGCCTCAGCGATGGGTACACCACGAGGCAGAAAGCTGTTGTCCGTAGACTGCAACGGAGCGTTGCCAAACATATGCGTGAGATCGCGAAGGATGTTCACATACGAGCGGCGATCGAAGGTCCCGCCTTGGCCCCCACGGCCGTCGGGGTAGTTCCAATACTCGAAGTTTTGATCCACGGCCCAAAGATCAGGCGGTTCGGGTGTGCGATCATTGCTCGCCGAGTCACAGCTCGCGCCCATCATCGCGCGCTGGGCCTCGGTGCAAAACCCGCCAAGATGAAAGTCTTTGAAGTAGCCGCCAAACCAGTTCCAGTCGGCGGGGCCACCAAGGGGGGCGATGTAGTCGAAGCGATCAAGGTACTGGGACGCCAAGACCGATGTCCCGATCGCGCCCATTGAAACACCCAATATCGCGTGATAGTTATATCGACGACGCACTCGGCGGGTACCTAACCCTGTGCGAATCACCGCTTGATATGTGCCCATTCGGGGCGTGTCAAAAGTGATCCCTGTGCCATCCTCAGTGAAGCGCAAATTCGCCACCGGGACAATCCGGGCCATACGCAACCCCGGGGCCGTATACGACACCTCGACTTGCAGCTCGTACCGAGGCAACACCAATCCAGGGTTTGCCGGCAGAGTGATAGGGATCTCTCGCAAAAATTTTCGCATGCTCGGTCCAAACGAGACCGCCGGTCCAATCGCAGTGAATCCTGTCGGTACTTGGTCCGCCGCACACGCGATCGCCACGGTCTGTGCAGGCACCGCTGCACCCGCTGTCATGGGCGCGGCAATGCTTGCAGCGCTCAACGGACTGCCCGCAGCGCCGCTCACGCGAGCTCCGGGACGAAGCATTCCCATGGCGGTTGTCCCCATTGCACACGCGGGAGGCTGATCGCTCGTCACGATCACATCAACCTCTATGCTTGGGTTAACACCGTCGGACGTAACATCACTTTGCACCACACGCAGACGTGTCCGTCCGGGAGTCATCCCGGCCACAATGGGGATGTCTACGATTCCGCGGTTGAGCTCCATGCGTACCGATGGATTCATGGGCCGAGCCACCATCGGGTCCATCGTTGTCACGGCATAATTTTGCACACACGCACGGGGATCGCGCTGCAAGCGCAACTGCACTGGCGCGGTCGCGCCAATTCGCAGGTACAACGGCTTCGGATACATCGAGTGAATCTCTGCCGACACGGGTGTGCAAGCCACTCCGCCCTCACCCATCGCATCGGGACTGCCATCGGGAGCCAACATATCGTTGGTCTGCATGGGCCGGTCCGTCACAACATCCATGGAGGCATCGGGAGGGGTCACAGGAGTCGAGCAGCCTGCGAGGGTGGCGGCCAAAACACCAGCAAATGACCAGGCAGAGCGCATCGCTGCTCGTGGGTGATCCACA
>JANNCG010000702.1:0-2290 GCA_031386385.1 Myxococcales bacterium | reverse complement strand
TCCAACCACAACAGGTTCAGATTCACATGCAGGTGAGCGTGACCGGCAACGGTATTCCGATGGGTACCTAGCGACCCGGTTTGTCAGGTGCGCTTCGCGACCATCGAGTGGAACCAAATTCCCCCGCAGTTTCGCCTGGTGCACACAGCGTCAGCGCGAGCGTTTTTTGGGCACCAGTTTGGGTTCGGCGGGCACTGCGAGCACGATGAGCGAGGGGGTGATTGCGTCGAGCGCATAGCCAGCGGCCCAAAGCGACACCAGCGGCTCAAACGGGTTTGCGAGGCTTGAAAACGGCTGGCCCCACAACGACCGTGAGCCCTCGCCGTACCCGCTATTTTCAGCGCGCTCAAGCGCGTCCCGATGGACGTGATAGTTTTTCGCTTGAACCTCACGCCACTGCGCAGCGCATTCCCACGAGTACGCAGCGCGCCACTCGGGAGTGCCAAATGAATATCGCTTTGCTCTAATAAATTGTTGAAGCGATGACTCAAGCGGACGAAACGCGAAACCTACGGCAAGAGCCGCGACCATGTGCCTAAAATCTCCGGGCTGCGTTTCCCACTTCTCGGGATGTATCAAACGCCACGCGACTTGTGTTGGCTGCGGGCATCCCCAAGGTTTTAGCCGCCGGACGCTCTCACGCGCGACCCGCTCAGCGGTCTCGACGCCAGCGACATCGCTCGCGAGAAGAGCAGCAAACTCTACGGTCGGGGGTAGATCGCAGAGCCGCGGTCCATTCTCTAGGTACTGTTTGACCCCCTCGTATGAAGGTTGCGCCCGGTCGCCCCGCGCGAGCCCCGGCGGAACCTCATCCTCGGCGAACACCCGCTCACCGTCTGAGATCCACGAAGGATCAACTACCCCACGGGCGGCAAGGGTCTCCCACGCCTCAGCGGGATCCAGCTGGTCTCTGACGGCATCTCTCGCCGCTTCGAGCCTCGCTCTGATAGGTCGAAACAGTCGCGCGCTGAGACCTACGGCGTCGATCGAAAGGTCCTCCTCTACTGGCGAATCCAACGGTGGCTTCACGTTATTCGGAGATGGCTTCGTAGTAGCCGCTATCTGCGTCATCGATGAGGTCAGCAGGGGCCGCTTTGGTCGGAACCGGGTGCCCCCCGACCTCGAGCAGCAAGAGTCCTAACACATGTTTGCAGGGGCGCTTGCGGCTTGGGCACGAGCAGGCATGGTTTCCCGGTGGGGACCCGACCGACACGTAGACTGCGTAGGTGTCGCTCCCCGCATAACGTCCCCATAATATCTGCTCGGCTGAGCGCCCTAGCACTTCCCAACGGCGAGGGTCTGCGACTTCTTTCGCGGAGGCCATACTCTTGGTGTCTGGGGCAATCGACTTCACATAGTCGGTTGTGATTTTGCTCATATTGAACTCCACTGGCGGTCGAAGCTTGTAATCACCGCACGCCCGTCTGATGCTATACCCAAATTCATGTCGCAAGAATCTCTGAAATCAAATCCTTTGTTGGCAATTAGCCTCGACCCGCCCTACGCACTGGTCACGCCAGCGCACATTGCAGAGGCCGTTCCGGCGTTGATTCGTGCTGCGCAAGACAGAATCGACTCGCTGTGCCGGACGCCCGAGGGCGCTCTTAGTTTCAGTAACACCCTGACCGCACTCGATGAATCGAGCCGCGAGCTTGAGTGGGCGATGGCGGTGATCTCGCATCTCGAAGCGGTGATGAACACACCGGAGCTCCGCGCGGTATTTAACGACATACAACCCAAGGTGAGCGCATTTTACTCACAAATTCCGCTTAACGCCGACCTTTGGCGGGTGCTGAAGAATTTTGCTGAGACGCCGGAGGCGAAAGCGCTCATCGGCCCGGCGAAGCGGTACTTGCACAAGACGATCGATGGCTTCAGACGCCAGGGTGCTGATCTGCCTGCGGAGCAGAAGGCACGCCTTGAGCAGATCGCTGCGCGCTTGAGCGAGCTCACCACGAAGTTTTCGCAGAATGTCCTCGATTCGCATGCATCGTTTGAGCGACCCATCACCGACGAGGCGCTGCTCGATGGGCTTCCGGCTAGCGCTCGAGCGATGGCCCGGCAAGCCGCGGTGGCGAAGGGGCGCGAGGGCTGGATGCTCACTCTGCAGTCCCCGATTTATCTCGCGGTGATGACCTACGCCGAGACCGCTTCACTTCGTGAAGAGCTTTGGTACGCGTACAACACCAGTGCGACGCGAGATCCGTTTAACAACACCGCCATCTTGCGTGATATTTTGCAGCTTCGACGTGAGCAATCTGCGATGCTCGGGTTCGCTGATTTTGCGGAC
>JANNCG010000677.1:0-3394 GCA_031386385.1 Myxococcales bacterium | reverse complement strand
TCGAGAAAATGCATGGCGCGATCGGATTTGAGTGTCCGGCCGCAGGGGGTACCGTGTTTTACATTGAGCTTCCGTACCTCGCGCCTGTCGGGCAGCCTTCAGCCACGCTCAACAACAACTCGAAGCGAATATTGGTTTGTGAAGACGATCCGGACGTCGCTTTGGTGCTGCAAAATGTCTTCACAACCGGCGGATACTTGGTGGATCACGCACCTACGCTCGAGCGAGCCCGGCGTTTTCTGGCGCTGCATCACTACGCCGCGGTGACCCTTGATTTGGTGCTCGCCGATGGGGATGGGGTTGTGTTGATTCAAGAGATTCGCGGCTCGGCGCGCAGCAAGGACACTCCGGTAGTGGTGGTGTCGGGCTCTGGCACCCGACTCGGAGAGAGTGCGTTTTTGCTCGCAGGATTCATCCAGAAGCCCATCGAGATCTCGCAGTTGCTCGACGTTGTGGCTAACGCGATCGCCCTCTGCTCATCCCATCCACGCATCTTGCATATCGACGACGATGTAAACATACGCACGGTGGTCCGCAAGGCGCTGCCCGAGAACTGGCACCTTGATGGCGTATCTACGCTCCAAGAGGCGCGAGATGCTCTCGCGCGGAGTACATTTGACGTAGTCCTTCTTGATCTGCTGCTTCCGGATGGTGACGGCGCAGAGATCTTGACAGACGTTGGCGATGCACAAGTCGTAATATTCTCGGCAAAAGATCAAGCGATTGCGCTGTCGCACCGAGTTGCCGCTGTGCTCTTAAAATCAAGAGCCACCGTCACAGACGTACGTGAGAAGATCTTGAGCCTCGTCACCCAGGCGAACAGAGATGAGTCAGACCCCACCCGCCCGCAGTTCGAGACAACTCCGCTAGAGCGGAGGGACAAAAAATCATGAAAGTGCTTCTAATTGATGACGAAGACGATATTCGACGGATCGCAACAGTGAGCTTGAGCGCCATTGGCAAGCACACTGTCATGCAGGCCTCTCGCGCCGTTGAAGGGCTAGCGCTTGCACGTCTCGAGCGACCCGACGTAGTGTTGCTTGACATGATGATGCCAGGAATAGATGGGCTCGGGACGCTCGCGCTGATGCAGGCGGACCCTGAGTTGAAGGGAATTCCGGTGTTGTTCATGACCGCGAAAGTTCAGCGGGCCGAGATTGATCATTATCTCGCAGTGGGCGCACTCGGAGTGATTCAAAAGCCCTTTGACCCCATGACTTTGTCTTCAGAAATCGAGCGAATCATGAATGCTGAGTGAGTGACCATCAGCTCGCGGTTGTAGCCACTAGCCTGTGTCCCCCGCGCGCTTCAGACGCCCTGGAGCTGCAAGCAACGCGGAACTATCCCTTATCGCGGGCGCTCGACGATGTACACTGACGTCATCCGAGTGGGCGTCGGTGGTGGCGTGTCCATCGGCCCATTGCGGGCGATGCCGTCAAGCACCGAGGCGCCCTCAATGATTCGGCCGAACACTGTGTACATGTTGTTGAGGTTGGGTGCGGGTGCCAACGTAATGTAAAACTGTGAGCCGTTGCTGTTGGGGGACATCGCTCGGGCCATCCCTAAAACCCCACGCATGTTGAAGTTCAGCGTGGGGTTGATCTCGAGCCCAAAGAAGTACCCGCAGCCTCCCTGGCCCCACGCGCCACGGTTGGCGTTGAGGGTGTTGGGGTCACCGGCCTGGACGACAAAGCCTTCAATGACACGGTGAAACGCGATCCCGTCGTAAAAGTGATTTCGCGCGAGAAAGACAAACGAGTTGACCGTGATGGGCGTCTCTACCTCCGTCAGATCCAGCACCATTCTGCCCGGAACATCGGTCTCAATCACCACCGCATAGTCCTTGTTTGCCTCAAGGACCATCGTCGCTTCAGTGAACCGGCGCATGGGCGTCGCGGAGAGCTCTGGCGTCACCGTGAACCCCATCGGCGCGTACAGTCCGCCAGCGGGACTGTCCGTCGCTACCACAGGTGTATCAACGCTTGCGTCGCCGCCGGAGACCGAAGGGCCACAAGCGGGCACCGCACTCAACACAATCAACGAGAAGAAAATGAGGGATAAATTGGGTTTCACGTATTTGGCCGCGACGGTACCGCATATTCTCAGCGAGGTCGAATGGACAACACGCGCTCTGCGGTTCACCCCACGGAGTGTTCAAGGAGCACGTCGGCGATCATGGCCCGGCTCACCTCGGACAGCGAACGGATGATCGCGTCTTTGGACGACTCAGGCGCGAGCCCCGCCGCGACGAGTGAAGCGAGTCCGTGTGTATACGTCCACATGCGAGTGAGCACCTCGGCTCGTGCCTTTCGCGAAATCTCTGCAAACCGAGCGTCCTTGTTGATGTCCGCGGCAACGAGCGTAAGAAAGTTGTCCATCACGCCACGACGCCGCGCGCTCACGCTACATACCGCCTCGTACAGCCGCGGGTGTTCTCTCGCAAACATGGCAAGCCCCGTACCCATGTTGATCAACAAGCTCTCGGTGTACGGGCGGCGAGTGTAGGATCCAAGCAGCTCGGTTGCGTGCTCAAGGACCAGGACAGTGAGTGCGTCCATAGACCCGAATTTTGCGTACAACGGCGCAGGCGAAATCTCAAGATCGTGGGCTAGCCGTCGAGCTGTCAGCGCGGTCAGCCCGTCCGCTTCAACCACAGTGAGAGCCGCGGCGATGATCGCTTCTCGCGACGTTTTTTCACTGGGCGCCATTGCGATTCGCCATTGATTTGTAAGCGAAGATAGCGCGTTTGCGCGGATGGCGCGAGTTGCTATGACATATATTATGTGGCGATTTTTTACCCGCGAAGGATCACCCAACGGACATCCCAATGAGCCGGCCAATTGCGGCGGTGACGCCCATCGCTAGGGCTCCGCCAACGGTCACTCGCACAGAAGCACGCCCCATAGGGGCACCGCCAAGAAATCCACCCGCGCTTCCCAACAGACTCAACGCGAGCAACGAGAGTCCTGCGGTCATCGGGATGCGAAGGCTCGCTGGCGCCAGCACGACCGACAGGATGGGCACCAGGCCAAACGTCGCGAAGCTCGCCGCCGAGACGGCCGCCGCTTGGATCGGGCGCGCAAGTTCGTCTTGGTCAATCCCAAGTTCATCTCGCAGATGGGCTCGCAGTTTGTCCTTTGCGCTGAGCTGCTCGGCCACCTGCATCGCCAACTCTTGGCTAAGTCCTCGCTTGACGTAGATCCCCGCGAGTTCTCGAAGTTCGGCCTGAGGATCGTCGCGCAGCTCTGCTTTCTCGCGCTTGATGTCCGCCTGTTCGGCGTCGCGCTGAGAGCTCACTGAGACGTACTCGCCCACGGCCATGGAGGTTGAGCCCGCGACCAGTCCCGCGATTCCGGCGATCAAGATGGCGCTCTTGCTGGCTGCAGACGCAGCC
>JANNCG010000665.1:0-4740 GCA_031386385.1 Myxococcales bacterium | reverse complement strand
TTGCCAACCGTTGCCAGCAGACCAGGGAGAGACCTGTCTCGATGGGATCGACAATGACTGCAACGGGATTGTCGATGACGGCTCTTCGTGTCGAGTGAACTTCGCTCCGTCGCCTGCGGTGCGAATTGGTAGCAACGATCCAGCCGATGGCGAAGGCGATGACGCTCCGGCACACAACGTCTGTGTGGGCTCGTTTTCGCTCGACCGATTTGAGATTACGCAGCGTCAGTATGCGGTGTTTTTGGCGTCGCTCACGACCGCGCAGTTACGCATTGGTGCGCCCGAGGTGGCCAACCGATTAAACCCCACTGTGAGCTATGGCGACTACTTGATCTATCGCACACAAGCTGGGCCCGAGCTGAGCTTGGTGTTTATCCCTCCGCGTCGCGGTCGCCTCGCGCTGCAGATGAGCCCCGCGGCGGGTGTATTTTTGCCGTCTGCACCAGAAAATGGCGATCTACCCATGGTTGGCGTGACGTGGTTTGGCGCGGCGATGTACTGCACTTGGGCCGGAAAACAGCTGCCCACGGAGGCCGAGTTCTTTCGCGCGGCGCGCGGGAGTGATGGGCTGCGGCCCTTTCCGTGGGGTGCACAGCCGCCAAGCTGCGAGCGCGCAAATGTGGGGACCGGCGGTCCCGATGGCGGTGAGTGTGTTGGCTCTCTGGTCGCGGCCAACTCGCTGCCTGCGAGCGCGAGCACCGAGGGGATGATCTTTCATCTTTATGGCAACGCCAATGAGTGGATGTACGACTACCTTGACGACAATCTGACCCACACGCAAAACCGATACTATGAGTCCATTCGTGCGGTAGATCCTGATTCGGGGGTGTTCACTCGCGACTGGTGCGATCGGTATCCCGAAGGTCCAACCGGACCAGCGATGGGCTCGCCATTGTCCCGTCCCGAAGACGGCGGAGTTCTCTATTGCCGCCAATGCCGCATCGCACGTGGCCGACACTTTCGCACCGTTGATCTTCGCATCGGAATCCGCCGGTGGCTCGACGCGGACCGCAGCGACGACACCGTGGGATTTCGCTGCTCAGGTGGCGGCGCGGCGCGCATGGGACAGCCCCGCTAAACGGTGTGCACAAGTCGCGGGTGAGCGTGGCATTCGTGTAGTTGTTCTCGACGGTGGTCCGTCTGTCATGTACCCATGCCACTTGATGATTGAGCCTCTGTACAAAACAGCTCTCGGCGGTCTGTATAACGCTGACAGTCTTGAGGTTCTCCCCACGATCGCAGACCAGAGTGTGGACTTGGTGTTCACCTCACCGCCGTACGCGCTGCACTCAAAAAAAGCCTACGGCAACGCGGATTCAAAAGACTATGTGCAGTGGTTTATGCCCTTCGCACGCGAGATCAAGCGCATCTTAAAGCCCACCGGCAGCTTCGTTCTCAACATCGGCGGCACCTGGAACCAAGGCTCCCCCACCCGCTCCCTTTACCACTTCAGGTTGTTGCTCGCGCTCTGTGACGAGCTCGGCTTTCAACTCGCACAAGAGCTGTTTTGGTACAACCCCGCCAAGATGCCCGCCCCCGCTGAGTGGGTCACCGTGCGCCGTATCCGCGTAAAAGACTCGGTAGAATACCTCTATTGGCTCGCCCTCGGCCCCCTTCCCAAAGCGAACAACCGAGGCGTCCTACACGAGTACAGCCCGGACATGAAGAAGCTCATCCGCCGAGGGTTAAGCAAAACCAAGCGCCCCTCGGGGCACGTGGTCAAGTCCACCTTTAGCGAAGACCGCGGAGGATCCATCCCATCAAACGTGCTCACGTGCGGCAACAACACGTCAAACTCTGCCTACATCAAGCGCTGCAAAGAGCTCGGACGCAAGATTCACCCCGCGAGGTTTCCGCCAGAGCTGCCAAGGTTTTTCATGGATTTTCTCACAGAAAAAGATGACCTGATTGTGGACCCCTTCGCGGGATCAAACACCACCGGCGAAGTGGCTGAGCTGCTCGAGCGGCGGTGGATCTCGATTGAGCGCGACAGCGACTACGCGCAAGACTCTCGGTTTAGATTTGCTGACCTCACGCATCAACATCGCGACAGCGATACCCCACCCCAGCCTCTGTAACAATCACCTTCGGCCGCGCGGGGTCTATCTCAATCTTCTTGCGCAGCTCGGCCATGTGCACTCGAACATAGTGCGTCTGCGTTGCGTCGAACTCGGCGCAGGGGTTAAGTCGTGAAAATGTCTTCAGCGCAAGTGCTGACCGCCGCCCTCGCAAACCACTGCGCGAGGACGGCGCGATCGGACTGCGCCGACAACGCTGCCTGCTGAATCGTCGTGAGTGCGATGCCTCGAAGCGTCAGCAGAGTCCGCAACGCGTCGCGCGCTCCCGTAAGGGCGAGTTCTTGCTCCACCTCTTGGCGCACCTCTTGGCGTATCTCTTGCTCGACCTTTTGGCGTACCTCTTGCTCGACGTCTTGGCGTGCGTCTTGGAGTGCCTTTCGCCGCATATTTTCTTGCTGCTCTACTGTGAGGGACTCCCAAAAAGTTTTAAGCAGTGGGTGATCGAGATTGGCCCATGGGTGATCTTTGAGTTGCATATTGAGCGCCTCTTGCGTGTCGTTGGAGAGTGAGTAAAATAGCACAGCATTTAGCATTCTGTGTACCTCGGTCTGAAATTGATTCACCGCCGAGAATGCAGCATAAATGGAAGCGAGATCGTTGGGGTTGTCACCGTGGACGAGCCCAGACAACACCGCGAGAACAGGATTGGCCACCGCATCCGCCGTCGTCGAAACTTTTCGCACCTCGTTGGGTCCCAAAACGAGGGGACTGATCGTCGAGCCCGGACCGAGCACGATCGGCTCGCGCGCCCACGCTGCGACAGTCGCGCTTCGAGTCAATGCCAAAACACAAACAGGACATTTATGTGTGCGGTGCAGCATCGCGACGTACATCGGCCATGCCCAACGCTTGTCCAGATCCATGCGGCGCTGGTACTCAACGATCGCGACAAACGCGGGAGTGCCACCCTCAGACAACACTGCGACCAAGTCTGCTGTGAGCGCAGGGCTCACGGTTTGAGCAATGACACTCTCGGCCACAGTCACGGTGTACGCTCGCGCGGGCAGCGCGGTGACTTGCCGGATGAGCTGGGGGATGTCCTGCGGTCGCTCTCGCAACAACTGAATGATGGCTTCGTGTTCGGGTGTGAGCATGACAGGTGCGGATCTATCACCGAGCACGACAAGCGCAAGCCGGCCAACTACACGGCCACGAGTTCCGTTGGGTCACCCCTCTTACTCATTTGCCCGCAATTCTCCCCGTTGTCAATGGAGCTGAAAAAAGCCTCGTGATTTGCAACGACAGGCAATGACACCGGCGATGGAATTGAATGCGACGCGCGGTTGTGGGTTAGTGAGAGGCGAGCAACTTTACGCTGCAAATCAGCAGCGACACGAGCGGACGTAAAGTCGTCTGCACGGGCGCGTTCACGCGTCTGAACGTGCGAGCGTAAACAGCGACAGCCGTTGACCCTGACTCACGACCGATGAGGTTTGTGTTTGCTCTGGTACTCTTCTGCTTCGGAGCGCGACACAACGCCGTCTTTGTTCGCATCCAGCGCCGCGAGGACCAACCCCGTGGTGACCGCAGAGCGCTGCTGCGCGGTCGCGTTGGCGATCGCGTCCGAGAGTTCTTCCCTGTCGACCACTCCGTCGCGACGGGTATCAATTTGCTCGAAACTTCCTAATCGATGCCAGAGCGCATCCGCCAACGCTGCCACGAGCAACTGCTTGATCACCTGCCCGCTGCCCTCTGGCGGGACCCGATCTTGACACGTCTGTGCAAACGCTACCAGCGGCGCGATGCGATCAAGCCCGAGCAGCAGATTGCGGACGAGCGCGACGGCGTACAGCCGCGCTGGGTCGAGTGGTTCGCCAGTGACGTGCGTGAGCTCGTGCGTCACAGGGTCTACCACCATGTTTGAATCAACCTGCAAAAACCCACCAGATTCGCGCGGCGCCGACGATCGCGACGCTTTGATCGCGTCCCTAAGCACACCGCCCTCCATACGCACCACCACCACCTCGTTATCAAACGGAACCTCTGCCTTCAGGTCCCCGTAAGTGAACCGCTCGGTGTACTCTCGCGACGCGCGAATGGCGCCCCCATTGAGCACGCATGCGTCCGCGTGGAGTACGTCCCGCAGCAGTGCGCAAAGCATCGAGCCGAGAGAGGTTTGCTGCGCACGTGTTCGGACCGATGAGAGGGATTTGCCAGGCTCAATGGTCACAAGCGTTGCGGTCTCAAGGTCGCGCAAGCCCGCCATGTGCGCCTCGATCCGCGCCTGCAACGCGGGCTCTGCAGGGTAGTCTTTGAGAGTCACCATTTGCACTGTCACCATCGGCTGCGCGAGCCGCGGTGTATCGGTCGCATCAGTCGCATCAGTCGCATCGGTCGTACTGGGCCACTGCAGCTCAATGATCGCCGCGTGAAACGCGTCGGCGCCGGCCTTCACGATCCAAGTCCCCTCGCGCTGCTCTAGCAGCACTTCGTGCTCGTGCCCGCCGAGGATCACCGGATAGCGAGGGTGCACCTGAGCCTCCGCGAGCAACCGATCGCTCGCCATGGTTTGGTGCGTGAGTGCAATCACCGCATCGCAACGCTCTTCACGCAACAACCGCGTGGTCTCGGCGAGCGCGCTGGCGTTGGCGTCGGCATTAGGCTGTTCGGTCGCGGCACGCGTCTGCAATCGCCGCACCGTGCTTTGCAGGCGTTCACGCGA
>JANNCG010000659.1:0-7413 GCA_031386385.1 Myxococcales bacterium | reverse complement strand
CGCGACATTATTCTACAGCACGCTATCATGCATCGTGATATGGCAGACTCTCTCACCCTTATTGATATAACTCCACACAGCCTTACCTTGCACCATATACTATGAACTTATCTATCTAAGTCTCAGTCTCCTTCGATAATTCATTTCATTCTTATCTAACAAGATACGCACCACTGCAACCACGGGACTCCATCGCGAAAGAGTCGTCCCGTGTCTGCGAGGTGCGTATCTTCGCTCTCAATCCGAGCATGCACGGAAGGTCCCCATCCGGACAAATCACGGCCAAACTCAAAGCTCTGTGCACGTACTAACGCAAGATATCGCCGGTTCGCCTCAAGCCACACAGAGCGTGGTGCGGCGTACACCGTGGCGTAGTCGCGCGCTTGTGCGAGCTGGGGGCTGAGCGTTCCGTCGCTGTTAAACCACTGCGCAAACACTGGGTGATTGTGAAATGTGCCCACTCTTCCGCGCTCGAGCCACTCAACGATCTCTCGCTGCGAATGGCCTCGCATGGACGGCAACGACATACCTTCAAGCTGTTGCAGCGCCCATCCCGCGTTGCCACGAAGTTTGCGCACAAACGAAAAAGTGCTGTCGACGGTAATGCCCAAACCGCCATGGCACCCCATGCAGCTGCGGGTCTCTTGATTGGTTTGCGCACGAAGTCTTCCGCTTGGGTCTTCGATAAATGCCTGAATTTGCCAACCGTATGCGTTGCGAAGCCCTACTCGATAGTCCCCTGAGTACCGTGGGGGACGACCTTCTTTGCGCTCTTCGTGCTCTGTATTCTCCGCACGAATCGTGGCCCAAGTGTCAAAAAACTCAACCTTGCGAAGCACACGAAGCTCACGCAACCGTCGAGAAAATCCTCCACGCGCATCAGGATCGACATAGCGCACTGTGTGCATTAGCTCTGCTCCCTGAGGAAATCGATACCGTACCAAAACAATATCACTCGCGGCACCTACATAGTGCGTCGCGCTCGGTGCTGGCTCGTCCGGCCCGTGGACCATCGCCTCTTCGAGCAAAGCAAGGTTTTGTGCGTACACACCGCGATCGTCCTTGTGATTTGCATCCTGTCTAAACGCCGTTGGGAGCCGAATAAAGACATCTCCTGCGGCTCCCGCGGCGGGACCAAAGCCTACAAACGGTGCGTACCGAAGGGTACGCCAACCCGTTGCATCCCGCGCAAACCCTTGCTCATCAAACCCTTGATCCAAGTCCAAATCCGGAACCCACTGCACCGATTGCCCACTCTGTGCACGCTGAACGAGCGTGACTTGCGCACGAAGCGAATCTTGTAACAGCTTATAGTTGTCTTCGCGAATATAGGCTAATAACTGTCCGTCGGTCATCGCCGACGCGGCGACACTCGGTGGTGGTGAGAGCACATTGGACCAGTGGTTTCGCAGAGCTGCCTGAGAAAATGCATACCGTTGTTGCAGATCCCAGTCCACCCGTGGGTTTGCAACGCTGCCTGCGCTGTGACAGGTCCAACACAGATTCGCTCCGTTCTCGGTGCGCGCGTAGCACACCGGAGGAATCGACGCCTCGAGCTGAGTCACTGCCCGATGACTCGCTGCGAACTCAAAGGGGTTATAGAGCAGCGCTGTCTGTGTGGCTGCCACGGTGACCGCGGACGCACCGACGCGATGGGTCGACCGCAACTTGCGCCAACCGCCCGCGGCGGCCACAGCACAAGCTGCGATCGAACCCAGCACCATTGCACGATGAATCGTTGGCGGGAGAGTCATCGGCAAAGGATCGTTCGGTTACTGAGCAGCACCGAAGGCGCTGTAGGTGTCTTCGCCTGGGTGTTGAACGGCCACAAACAGCGTCCGCCCATCGGCAGACAAAGCGGGTCCCGTCGCCTCGGCGTCACTTGGCACAGAGACAACCCTGAAGGCCAACCCAAAGGATGGACGCGTGACACCCATCGCTCCCATGCGGTGAGCAGGATCAAGATCGAGGTAGTACACAGCGTCTGCTTGGCCGACAGCACCAAAGGCTCCGTCTGTTCCAAACCACACGCTGCCGTTGCGATCAATGATAATGTTGTCTGGGTTTGCAGCGTCGAAGGTCGTTGTCGTCGCAGCGCCGTGCCACACGTCAAAGTAGCGGAAGGTCAACGAGGTCCCAGGATTTCCTGGCGTCCCCTCTTCGATCGAGAAGATCGCGCCCACAGCGTCGGCGCGCGGCGCGGTCATCGGCTGCATCGCTGGAGGGATCAACACACCTTGCCCATCAAGCGCGGTGCGGCGAGTGTTGTTGGTGAAGGCAACGTACAAACGCGGTGTTCCACTGGGGTCGCGTGGGTTGTATTCAATGTCTTCAGGGCGGTTAAGCTCCATCACTCCAAGCTTATTCGCGACGGTAAACAACGCACCATACACTGCGTCGTTGTTCGCAAACCCACCGATCGAATTGTAGCTCGTGTCGCGCAAGGCTGCGCCCACGGTGGTGCCAGCTCGACCGAGCGCCGCTGCATTGGGAGCCACGTCCGTGCTGGTCACCGACAGCTCGATCCAGCGTCCTGTACCCGGTGCCGCAGCGGTTGGCACAGCGTTGCCAGCAGCCAACGTGTTGCCTGTCGCGTTATTGAGCCCCTCAAAGTGGGCCACATACAACGTGCCGTCGTCGAGCAGCGTGCGGGACTGGGCACGAGTCATGGCGTTGGTATATGGCATACGCGATACCCACTTAAAGATACGGCCGCTCTGGCGATCGTCACCGAAGTACATCGTGAGACGTTGACCGTCGACCAGCTGCCAGTTGCTATTTGTGCCGAATGTCGCGTTTTCCCAGCGAGCGCGACCGAAGTTGCCAAGCTTGCGATGACCACGCGTAGCGTCAACACGGCCATAGTACTCAGAGGCTGGACGGGTTGGATCCATCTCTGCGAGGTACCCATAATTCTCGCGCGAATGTCGTTCGGCAACCACAGAAGTGCGGCCAAAATCCGACCCGGTGCTCGGGCTCAGGACAGGCGATACGTTGGCACCAGGATCAAAACCCTGCATCGCTACGAATTGGTTGTTGCTGGTCCAGCATGCTTCGAGATCACCAAAAGAAAATTGTACGTTCTCTTCGGCGGTGAGAACCGTTCCCCATGGGGTTGTGCCACCAGAGCAATCAGAGTTGATACCCACGACGACACCGGCAGGAAGCATCCCGCCCGCTTCGTCACCGTCCGGTGCGGCCAGTGCGCGGCCCGTCACACGAAGCAACGTCGATGGCGTTGAATCAAAGCGACGGTTCGCAGCGCTGCGATCCACTTGCCATTGACCAAACGCGTCCTGAGTGATTCTCAGCCACGATCCACCCACTTGGCGACGCCACCAACGAGTGTACGTATCCACTGCGTCTTGCGGCCACACAGACGCGGTGACGTCGTTGGCCAGGATGCCTGCTGCGCGCAAATATAACGCCAACTGCATATGCTGTCCCGTCGGTGCAGACATCGCCGTAGGTGCTGCGTTAGAGATGTACTCGTGATTGACCCAGATCCAGCCTGCGGTTCCACTGCCGTTCCACTGTGGCGCGTTGGTGGGCACCGTGTCCCATCCTTCACCAAAGTAGCTCACGTAGTCAGCGTTCGCGCCGAAGCGAGGTGCAGTTGCAGAGATGTCGTTGGTGAGAGGGTCCATCCAACGAATCACGATCTGTGAGCGAGCGCCTTGAACCGTGCGCACTGCGTCTACCAATGGCGGCCCTGAAAGCACCGGTGGCACGGGAAACTCGATGCCGCGAGGCAACGTACCGCGTGCGTACTGATCGACTCGCGTACGAATAAAATCCATCAGGTTGAATCGGCCCATTCCAGAGACGGGGTCGATTGTCACTGCCACCAGCGATGCGCGAGGGCCGGGGACTGCACGAGCAGGATCCACGGCAACACCACTATCCAACGAGGGCACATCTTGGTTTGGCACATCCATCGGGACCTCAATCACATCTGGCCCCGGACCTTGTGGTCCCTGTGGTCCCTGTGGTCCTTGTGGTCCTTGTGGTCCCATGGGTCCCGCTGGCCCTTCGGGTCCACGCATGCCAGGCGCCCCGGCATCGCCCATGGTCCCTTGCGGCCCTTGCGGTCCTTGGGGTCCAGCAGGACCAGGAGTCGTGCACGCCGTGAGCAGCAAACATGATGCTGCCCATGGCAAAGAGAGAGACGAAATTGTCAGGGTTCCACGACGATGATTTGTCGCAGAATTCATGGTTGTTTTCATGGCACTCGTTTCGTTGCGTCAGGTGTTGACGAGGGCCTCAAGTACTCAACCCGTGTAACAGTAGAGCGACAATGGATTGACACTTTGGGATTTATTGAGCCATCCGGTCTGCGGTCGTCCTTGACTGCCGTATCAAGTGACAAACGCGTGACCCATTTGTGCAGTGTTTGCGACTTGTACCGAGTACCGCGACCCATGACTAAGGAGCTGTTTGTGTGCGGCTTAAGAGGCGGTGCCGTAGGCGCGGACGGCAAGCATCCGCGCAAGTGCCCTCGCGAAGCGCTCAGGGGCCCATCGTCATTGGCATTCCTCTGGGGTCGTGCGAGGTGCAGGTGCGGTACTACAACGTTCAATCGATCAATCGAACCTCACCTGCGAATAGCCCCGAGCGACTCTGCTTCAAACTCTCGCCTTCGCTGCAAGCACACAGCATCTCCCACAAACCCTGAGGAATGCTAATGACGATGGGGCCCTGAGCGCTTCGCGAGGGCACTTGCGCGGATGCTTGTCGTCCGCGCCTGCGGCACCGTCCCTTGAGACGCTCGCAAACATCCCCTCACTTCTGGTGTGCGCAATTAGTACGCGTAGCAGTCGTTGGCTCCGAGGGCGAGCAAGCGATACAGCTCGCCGTTGTGACCGCCACAATTGCCGGTATATCGCCCGCCAATATGATACCAGGCAGCGTCGCAGTTCGCCATGATGAAGGACCGAGTGCTCACATAGCCAGTGCCATCAAGGCTGCACATCCCCTGCGCACCACCAGGGGCGGGCCCGGTGTTAGAGCTGGTCAAAACTCTCGCGATGTTTGCCGCTGCGAGGGTTGTCGCGCGAGCACGATCCATCGACCAAACCCACTCACCGGTGACACAAGTCACGGGAGTCCACTGAGGGTTACCCACGCATCCACCCGCCACGCGGCACACGCCCGCAACGCAGCTTTGAGCAAGACCACAGCGCACCCCGCAGCCACCACAGTTGGTGAGGTCGCTCTGTGTGTTGACTTCGCAGCCATCTGCAGCGATCGCGTTGCAGTTGGCAAATCCCGCGTTGCACGCAGCAACGCCACAGACGCCGTTTGCGCAGCTCGCCGAACCCGTGTTCGCTCGAATGGGGCACACCGCACCGCACGCGCCACAGTTGTTCACGTCGAGCTGCGGATTCACGCAGGACATCATTGCGCCCGCGATGCACACTCGGTTTGGAGCGGCACAGTTGAGCGAGCAAGCACCCGCTACGCACATTTGATTGACCGGACAGTTTCGGCCACACGCACCACAGTTTGACGAATCACTCTGCAAATTCACACACGAATTGCCACAAGCCATAGTGCCCATGTTGCACACACATGTGCCCGCCATGCAGTTGCGTCCCCCGCCGCAAGAGACACCACAAAAGCCACAGTTGTCGTTGTCGGTCTGCAAGTCCACACAGCCGCTCATCGCACAAGCCGTGGTTGGCGCAGGGCAGACTCCGGTGTCACCGATCGCGTTGGGCACATCCGGCACGTTGGGCACATCGATCATCATCACGTTAGGAACATCCACCATGACACCCGGCACATCGATTGCCGCGTCAGGGACATCAATGATCGCATTCGGGACATCCATCCCGCTCGGCGCATCGCTACTTACCCCCGTGTCTCTGACCGTCGGAACATCGGCCACCATCGCAGGCGCCCCACAAGCTGCGGTAAAGATCACTGAGGCGAGCGTGATTGATTTCAAGTTCATAGGGCTAAGAAGTCTCCGTTGGTGATTATACACAATTAGAGAAGTCCGTCGCCCCATTACGTTTGACTGCGAATACGCAGTGATTCGTCAATCCCCCCGCTCCCCCTACACCGCTCGACGATCGCTGCAGACGAACACTAAAAGGACGGGATGAAACCCATCACACACAGCTCACGCTGCGATGAATCGTCCTAGACGTCTTATACGTCGTAGTACAAGTGGTACTCGATGGGGCTTGGGCGCAGACGAACGGGGTCCACTTCAGCGGTGCGCTTGAAGTCAATCCACGTCTCGAGCAGATCCTTGGTGAACACATCACCCTTGAGCAAAAACTCGTGGTCTGCCTCAAGCGCCTCCAGCGCCTCACTCAATGACCCGCACACTTGCGGAACACTCTTGGCCTCTTCTGGCGACAACGAATAGATATCTTTATCCATCGCGTCCCCAGGAGAGATCCGGTTCTGCACGCCGTCCAACCCAGCCATGAGCATCGCCGCAAACGCGAGATACCCATTGGTCGCAGGGTCAGGGAAGCGCACTTCAAGTCGCTTGGCCTTCGGGCTCGACGAGAACATTGGGATACGAATGGACGCGCTTCGATTGCGCGACGAGTACGCCAAATTCACCGGCGCTTCGTACCCCGGAACCAACCTGCGATAGCTGTTGGTCGTCGGGTTAGTGATCGCGTTAAGGGCCTTGGCGTGCTTCAAGATTCCACCGATGTAGTGCATCGCCATCTCGCTCATCCCGGCATAGCCGTCGCCAGCGAAGAGAGGCTTGCCGCCCTTCCACAAGGACTGGTGACAGTGCATGCCCGATCCGTTGTCCCCGTACAGTGGCTTGGGCATAAACGTCGCGGACTTATTGTTCTTAAACGCTACATTTTTAACAATATACTTAAACCACAACAGCTTGTCTGCCATCGCCGTGAGCGTGTCAAACTTCATGTCGATCTCGCACTGACCCGCGGTCGCGACTTCATGGTGGCTCGTCTCGATCTCAATCCCAACGGCCTCCATGCACTGGACCATCTCGGTGCGCAAATCCATCAAGCGATCATGCGGCGCCACAGGAAAGTACCCCTGCTTGTGACGGATGGTGTACCCGAGGTTTTTCTCGCCGGTCCCCGAATTCCACGCGGCCTCTTCGGAGTCGACGGAGAAAAACTGTGAGTTGGGCTTCACTTCGTAGCGGACATCGTCGAAGATAAAAAACTCAGCTTCGGGGCCAAAACAAATGGTGTCCGCGAGCCCTGTGCTCTTGACGTACGCCTCTGCTTTGCGTGCAATATACCGAGGATCGCGGCCATACGCCTGGCGCGTGATGGGGTCTACCACGTTGCAAATGAGCGACATGGTGGGCTGTGCCATAAACGGATCCATCCGTGCGGTGTCTGCCTCTGGCAAAAGAAGCATGTCCGACTCGTTGATGGCCTTCCATCCTCGGATCGAGCTTCC
>JANNCG010000655.1:0-3921 GCA_031386385.1 Myxococcales bacterium | reverse complement strand
GTTGGCAACTTCTTCCGCGGTGACCTCTCTTCGCCAAGCAAAACCGACACCCAGACTATTAGTAAGAAGTTACTGGGCCTTCCATCACTTCCGACTCTTGACGGTATGAAGACATGGCCGTTGACGTGGATCGTCGGCTTGGTCGCGAGGGCGACGGCTTCAGGCTCGCGATCGGCACGCTTGACTCATTTCGTACAACGGTGGGCGGCGCTGCTTGTGGGATGGCGTCGCGGGCACTCGACGAGGCGTTGTTTCGCTCGACCACCCGGCAGCAGTTTGGCAAAGACATCAGCGAAAATCAGCAAATTCAGGCATATTTGGCCGAGATGGCGACCATGCTTGATGCATCGAGATTGCTAGTGTTTCGCGCCGCGCACGCGCGTGATAGGGGCACAGAGAGGGTGTCCATTGATGCCAGCATGGCGAAGATGTTCGCCACTGAGAGCGCACAAAAAATCATTGACCTCGCGGTGCAAATTCACGGCGCAGTGGGCGTCCTTCGCGGGACGGCGGTCGAGCGTCTGTACCGAGATATTCGAGCCCTTCGCATCTATGAGGGCACCACTGAGATTCATCGCTCGATCATCGCCCGGGTGTTGCTCGGCGGTGAGCGGGCGCGGCAAGAGGCTGTCGCGGCATCGAGGGCCGGCAGCACGCACGATGACGCCAACATCCGCGCAACGGTGAGCATTCACGCTCAGCTGCCGCCGCCGTCTAAAGCAACTGGTCGGCCTGAGCGCCCATCGAGCTCAAAAAACCTGCGCGAAAAACAAGAGCCTGAGCTTCGTGGAACGCTCCCCGAGACGCCCAGCAAGAAGGCGCAGGTTCGACGCTCGACAATGCCAGACACTCCGGCCGCAAAGCTGCTCGCGGGGATTGATCCAGACCCCTCGGACAAGAAGTAAAATTTCATGAAATTGAGCGAAATTTCAGCGATCCATTCGAGCGCTCCAGACGGCGAACCGCTGGTTAGCTTTGCCGAGGACTTTAACCTCGCAGATTATTTCTTGCACGATCGCGTCGTAGAAGGTCGCGGCGACCGGATCGCGATTCGCTTCGGGTCTCACACGTATACCTATCAAGCGGTAAGCGATCGCTCACACGCGTTGGCGGCATCGATGCGGGGCAGGGGCCTTCAGCAAGAGCAGCGCGTGCTTATTATCCTTCCGGATCTCCCCGCGTTTGCGTGGGGTATCTTCGCGACCCTTGAGGCTGGCGCGGTGCTGGCGATGGGCAACCCCGATGCTCCAACCGGGGACCTCGCTTACCTGCTTGAGTACACCCGGGCGACGATTTTGCTCACGGTTGATCGGGTGGCTACGGCACTGCGGCCGCAGATTGAGCGCTCGACGCATATCAAAGCGGTGTACCTCACGGCGGACGCATCAAGCGAGCAAGACCCCGGACAGGGGGTAGAACTGGCGGACTTCGGGGCGATCCCGTCGCTTGATGCAGAGCGCGAATCGGTAAAACAATTTGCTGGGTACACCCGTGTGGTGACAAAGCGAGACGACCAGGCCATTTGGCTTTTTACCTCTGGCTCAACGGGCAAGAGCAAGGCGGCGGTGCACACGCACCGGGATTTTGCATATAATACAGAAGTGTTTGCAAAGCGTACCATTGGGATGCGCGAGAGCGACGTGACGGTCAGCGTTCCGAGGTTGTTTTTTGGGTACGCGACGGGGACAAACTTGTGGTTTCCGTTTGCGGTTGGCGCGACGGCGGCGCTGTTTTCTGAGCGTCCCACAGCGGAGAATTTGTTGCGCGCAATTGAGCGCTATCGGCCGACGGTCTTGACCAATGTGCCCACCATGATTGGCAAGCTGCTCGATCACGACGAGGTGTTAAAACGCGACGGCAAAACGCTCGACCTAAGCTGCTTACGCTTTTGCTTTAGCGCCGGCGAAGCTCTGCCTCAGTCCCTCCTTGAGCGCTGGACCAAGCGCTTCGGTGTAGATGTTTACGACGGAATCGGCAGCGCAGAGATGTTTCACATCTACGTCTCAAACCGTCCAGGGGACATCACTCCGGGCTCTCTTGGTCGTGCGGTTGCGGGCTACGAAGTGAAGCTCCTTGCGCAGGACGCGACCGGTCCCGGTGCTGCAGAAGTGCCCATGGGCGAGGTGGGCGTTTTGTGGGTGAAGGGCGACAGTGTGGCGCTTGGGTACTTTCAAGATCGAGACAAAAGCTGGAGCACTTTTCACGGCCACTGGTGCCGCACTGGGGATCTGTTTCGCGTGGATGAGACCGGCCACTATTGGTTCTCGGGCCGAGCGGACGAGATGCTCAAGATCTCTGGGCAGTGGGTGTCACCCATTGAGGTCGAAGAGTGCATGATGCAACATCCCTCGGTCATGCTGTGCGCCTACATCGGCGTTGACGGCGGCGGAGGAATGCTCTTTTCGCGGGCGTATATTCAGCTAAAAAGCGACTTTGAGGCATCAAGCGGGCTCGCCCTGTCGCTGCAAGACCACGTCAAAGAGCGGCTGCACAAGCACAAGTACCCGCGCGAGATCCGGTTTGTCGAAGATCTGCCTCGCAATGACCGCGGCAAGATTGACCGCAAGACGCTTAAAGACCTCGCTGCAAAAGAGAGCGCATAAGTCCCATGGACGTTTCGTTAGGTTTGTCATGGAAGACAGCCCCGACTCGGTTGGGGCACTGCACGACCGAAGAGTGCGCTGCGGTGTTGGCAGGGCCCACACCGATCGTGTTGCTTCCAGTTGGGAGCACAGAGCCGCACGGACCCCATTTGCCGTTATGCACCGACGCGCTGCTCGCTGAAGAGAGCCTGAATCGCGCGGTGGACGCTCTTCGCGCAAAAGGCATAAGCGCGGTGGTGGCGCCATCGATCGCGTACGGTGTGACCAACTACGCGGCGGGCTTTGCAGGGGCCATCAGTATCCCCGAGAGCGCGCTGATTGCGTACCTCTCAGCGGTGTGCATTGCGCTTAGAAATGCTGGATTTTTGCTGGTATGTGTGAGCAATCATCACTTAGAACCTGAGCACGTTAACGCGGTCAGCGCGGCTGTGACGCAAGCGAATGATTCGGCCAGTGGTGTGTGTTTTGCTAACCAGTTGACCAAGCGCTGGGGCCGCACGTTGAGCGGTGAGTTTAAGCGTGGAGCTTGCCATGCTGGAAGCTACGAGAGCTCGCTGGTACTTGCAGCGAACGAGTCGCTGGTCCACAACGAGCTGCGGCTGGCGCTTCCAGATCTTGACGTATCGCTCAGCCAGTCCATTCGAGAAGGCAAGACGACTTTTGCGCAAATGGGTCTGACCCGTGCCTATACCGGCGAGCCTAAGGACGCTTCTATTGCCGAGGGAAACGCGCTGTACCTCGCCCTCGGTGAGATGGTTGTTCAAGAGTGCGTCGAGGCGCTAGAACGCGTGCGAAGCGCTTAGATTGGTGCTAATTTTTGCCCCATGCCCTGTGGAATGAACCTCGAACTTGGCTGGGAAGCCCTGGGTCGAATTGTACGGTCCAAAGACCAGTCCAAAGATGTGAGCGCCTCGGACGAGATTCACATTGATGTGAAGCTTCTGCCCATCGTCAACGAAGCTCAGATGCAGACCCTTCTGCGAAAGGTCCTTGAGGCCGATGGCTGGAAGAAACAGACCGATGGTTCGCTCACCAAAGAGGTCGATGGCGTGGTGGCTACGCTCGCGCCAGACACCTCTGAGATCGTCCTTCGAGCGAAGGAGACTAAGTCCGTGACGGTGACCCAGCAGGGCGTGTTTGAGAAAGACACGAGCGAAGAAGAGATTCAGAAATCGCTCGAAAAACAAGCCAGTACGCAACTTGAAGCCGCCGCCAAGCGCGAACAAGAACGCGTCAATCGTGAGGTCGTCGCCCGGTTGTTAGGTGTTGAGCCTGCGATGCGCGACCAGGTGCAGACCGCGCTGAACAAGGTCTATCG
>JANNCG010000596.1:0-2428 GCA_031386385.1 Myxococcales bacterium | reverse complement strand
CGGCGATCGCATGGGTGATCTGTTCATTGGGGCGTATTCTGTCTTTCCGTTCGGTGTTTTTGGTGGGTGTTCAGCGTTTGTGTATTACGTCATCGCGGGTGGGATCCCGATGGCTTCTGCGAGAGTCTTGGAGGGCGTCGCGGCGAGCGACTATTTCGGCATTGCTGTTGCGAGTGCAGGCGATGTGAACGGCGATGGCTTTGGTGATCTGGTCATTGGGGCAAGCGGTGCCGATCCGGGCGGTCGTGCGCAGGCCGGGGCAGCGAGCGTGTTTCATGGAAGTGCGGGTGGGATCCCGATGGCTCCTGCGAGAGTCTTGGAGGGTGTAGCTGCAGGCGACGTGTTCGGCCGGTCCGTTGCGAGTGCGGGCGATGTGAACGGCGATGGCTTTGGCGATCTGGTCATTGGGGCATCCCTTGCCGATCCGGGCGGTCAAAGGGATGCCGGGACAGCGAGCGTGTTTCATGGCGGTGCGGGCGGGATCCCGATGGCTCCTGCGAGAGTTTTGGAGGGTGTTGCTGTGAACGACACCTTCGGCTATTCCGTTGCGAGTGCGGGCGAAGCGATCGGTTGGCGACGCGCTCGCGTATCGAGCCTCTGGCGTGAGCTCGCAACGATCCAGTACGCGTGCAACAGGCGCCTGAATCGAGCTTGAGAGCAGCGATCGTCTTAGCGAGGCGCGCGGCTTGTTGATCGGGATCGGTGAACGGCCAGGCCAGGATGTCTCCTAGCTCGTGCGTTTGCGCGTCCGTGGACGGCATCTCTTTGGCTAGTCGGTCGTGACGTTGCTGTATGACGATGATGGGTGTTTGCGAGTAAGCGATGCAAAATACCCAGTTTAAAAATTGTTAGCTTCGGCGGGCAAAATCCGTTGCATGAACACGCCAAAACCGAGGCCGCCACGGCCAGCCAAGGTCCAGTATTGCACCGACATCATCAACAAGTACGAAGCGAGCGGGATGACCCAGTACGCATTTGCGCGCCCACAAGATCTCTCCCGGCTCGCTCTACAAATGGGGGGAATGGCTGCGAAAAGAGCGGCCATTGCAAACTCAACCCCCGCCGATCATCAACAGTTCAATTAGGTTTTTGCCAGTCGAAGTGCTGCAAACGCCGAGCGCGTTGTGCGAGATCGTTTTGTCGTGTGGGACTTTTCGCGTTCCGGCTTCGATCCCCGCTCAGGAGCTTCGAGACTTGTTGCGCGTGGTGACGACAGTGAGCTCGCCGTGATTTTGTTTCGCGGCTCGTTTCGTGGGCTGGAGAACGACTGCGTCGTGAGTAGCATTGCACCGACCGTGCTGACGTTCACGCGGCTCGGCATCAACCCACGGGCATATTTGTTGGCGCTGTTGGACGCTCTCGCCAACATCTCCCACGCGGAGCTCAAGGACTGGTTGCCGCACGCATGCGCCGAGCGCATACGGCTCGCCGCGCTTCCCGTCGATCGGCTCGCTATGTCAGCTTAGGCGACAGCTCCGCGCCGCCAGCCATTTTGCACCGGACTTTGCTATACTGGGGATTCCAGATCGCTTACTGTCTGTGGCCACTCACCCCGTTGCGAACGAGCGCCGGAATTTGTGATAAAATGTCAGGGCACCACGAGGGTGTGAAGCAGTCTTCCTCCGTGATTTGGTCGCTCGAATTCACCTTTCTCTAATCGGTACTCCGCACTGAGCGCGAGTTCTGAAACAGCGATGGGACTGTCATCGAGCCCTGGACTTGAACGTAGACCAACAGATCTGTGAGATGGCGTCATATCGGTGCTGGCATTTTCGGAACGCCTGTCGATCCCGTAGACACAATAACTCCGCCACTCGCTGGCTTTGATGCCGAGAAACGCCAACACCATAAACAACCGTTGCATCCCCGCAGCGAGTTGTTCGCGCACCTGCAAGAGCGTTGTCGGTCTTACGGACCTCTTGATCTCCACGACGCAAGCGAGCCATTTATCTTTCTCTGTCTGCAGGATGAAAGAGCCGTCACAGTTCTTTGGATTTTTGAAGATCTCCATCTTGGTTTTCTCTGAAAGGGAGAAAACCACCGCGTTTGATGATGTGTGATTCGGTACTGATACTTCAGCCTCTCCCTCTTCTGAAGATTCGCGGACATAGATTGGTTCACCCTTCGGAACCATCACAATTTTGTCGGGGTTGAGCAGCTTGAGTTGGTCGGTCATGTGTCCACCGCAGGGTGTCTGTCCAACGCGTCTTGAAGGAGATCAATCTCTTTGCCCAGCGCGATGAGATCTTCATTGAACGTTGGCATCACAACGCCCTCGTTGGTGGTCTTCAGACGATTCACTGTTGTCTCGCCGCTGTCGGCCCGCACAAACTCGTACCCAGCGACCTGTGGCACGCTGAGGCACTCTTCGTCGTGACGGAGTTGATTCCGCTGGTGCACATGTTTCGCTGTCGAGCACAGGTTGGCT
>JANNCG010000744.1:0-6303 GCA_031386385.1 Myxococcales bacterium | reverse complement strand
CAAACAGCTCCGGCCGCACACTGATTCCCACAAGCGCCGCAGCTGCTCGCACTGCTGAGCGATGCCTCGCAGCCGTTTGCTAACTGCATGTCGCAGTTGGCAAACCCTGCGCTGCACGACACGATCCCACACGCTCCTGCGACACACCGCCCCACTGCATTGGCCGGCGCGCATCCCAGACCGCAACCGCCACAATGCATCGGGTCCGTCCGCGTGTCGGCACAGGACATCCCGCACGCAACGCTGGGGGCCACACAACTGTTCACGCACATGCGCATGACGCCGTCACACATGGGCGCTCCGATGCCGCACGCTCGCGCACACATCCCGCAGTTGACCGGCGTGTTGAGAGGGATTTCACAGCCGTTTCGAGCGTCGCGATCGCAATCGCCGAACCCTGCCGAGCACTGTTGCACCTCACAGACTCCAGCCCCACACACGCCCGTCGCGTTTGTCGGCGCACACGCACGATTGCACATTCCGCAGTGCATGACCGAGCTGAGTGACGCTTCGCATCCATTGCTCGAGTCTCCGTCACAGTCGCCCATTCCTGGCGGACATTCAGGGGCGATACAACGTCCAGCCTGGCATGTTGAGCCTGCCAGCTCTGCTGCGCACGATTGCCCGCAGCCGCCACAATGCTCGTCGTCCATGAGCGGATTGACGCAGAGCGCGTTGCACTGAACTTGCCCCGGCGGACAGGTGACGTCTTGTGCAGGATCTCCATCAAGCATGGTGTCGCTGGCGTCCACGATGTCTCGCGTCACGACATCGACACGCGCTTCGATTGCGTCCACGTCCATTCCAAATCCGTCGCTTCTCGCGCCCGACCCATCTGGACTTCGCATCGGAACGCTCGTGCATCCAAGAGTCAAACTCCCGACACAAACGCCAATGACTGCAACTCGAATCGAGAACGACAACAGCTAAACTCCAATCAACGACCCCGACGAGTGTAGCAAGATATCAACGAACAACGCTAGTGAGCGAACTAAGCACAGCCCTCAACTGTTACGCGTCGATGAGTCCGAACCGAAATGGTTGATGTTTTGCAGTTAAAACGTCATTACGTACGCTGCGACGCCGCCAAGGGCTGACGGCATGACGGCACCAAACACTCCCCGGTTTCTCGGCAACGCTGCGATGGAGGGGTGCCCGGCAAATCCCGCGTGTGGTCGTGCGGGGTCCGCGAGCATCGCGCCGGGCTGGATGCGTTGGATGTTTCCGTTGCCCCCGTTTGACGTCGCGATATAAACGTTTCCGATCGTGTCGGTGGTCACTGCGCGCGCGTAGTTGGGGCTCGGGCTGTTCGAAAGCGTCCACGTGGTGGTCATCTGCATCAACCCAGGACCAATGCTTGCGAGCACCGTTCGGTCGATCGTGTTGTTCGCGCCAGTCTCAAACAGCGCTCCGTTCACCATCGCGAAATCTGAGTAGGTGCGTCGTGCAGGTCCGCGCCCGGGACTGCTAAAGGTGATCCCGTCGTCCACGCTCTGGTAGATGGGCGCGTTTTCAAGCGCGAGCCAGATGGTGTTGCCCACTGAGTCCAAAAGCAGCTCAGGGCTCGCCGCACCCACGTCGTTAACAGTGCGAATCCCCCAAACGGGCCCGCCGTTGCTGTTGCGAAGGATCGTCAACCCGGCGGGTCCGGTCGACGGAAACGCCACAAGGGTCGTCGTACCGCGTTGCAACACCGAAATAGACCAACCAGACGGATTCGGATTGCTGGCGTTGCGGCCGATGAATACTCGGGGGGTCCACATGATCCCATCGGTTGATTGCGTGAACGAAACATCCCCCGTGTTTTGCGTCACCGCGAGCACAACTCCGCCACCGGTTCGTGGCGCGATCGCGTAGTCGCCGTTGCCGAGCCCCAGATTCACTCCAATGCCTACTGGCGCGGTCCACGACGTCCCGAGCGTTCTGCTCGTAGACACCGAAACGGTGTTGCCGCAAATCATCGCAAGGTACATCGCTCCGTTGCTGTCAATGGCTGCTTTTTTGCCGACAGAACCACCCAGCTGAAAACACCCTACGCCGTTTGGAATCGTCGCCGCCGGCACCGTGACGTAATCACAGACCCCCTGCGAACACACCGATCCGCGAGGACATGCGTTGCCGCACGCCCCGCAGTTGAGCGCATCGGAGCCGACAGCGGTCTCACACCCGTTGGCCGCAACCATGTCACAGTTGGCAAAGCCTGCATTGCAGACGCCGAGAGCGCACCCAATGGGCGCGCAGGTCGCAGTAGCGTTTTGAAAGCTGCAACGCGTCCCGCACGAACGACAGTTGTTAATCGAGTTAAGCGCGGACTCACAGCCGTTGGCCAGCTGATTGTCGCAGTCACCGAAACCGAGGTTGCAGGCAACAAAACTGCACGCGCCTGCGGAGCATCGTCCCGCGGCGTTCGCAGGCGCGCAAACACGACCACAGGCGCCGCAGTTCGCGAGGTCTATCGCGAGGTCTGCGCAGCTTTGCCCACACAGGACGGTCCCCGGTTGGCAGTTGCTGACACATGCGCCTCGGGCCACATCGCACATCGGCGTTGGGGCCGCGCACATTCGCGCGCAGGCGCCGCAGTTATCGACTGAATTGAGTGCGATTTCGCAGCCATTTCGCGCATCGCGATCGCAGTCGCCAAACCCTACTTGGCACTGCAGCACGCCACAGACGCCCGCGATGCACGAGCCGAGACCGTTGGCCGGTGCGCACGCCCGACCACAAGCGCCGCAGTTTGCCAATGTGCTCAGGGAGGCCTCGCACCCATTCGCTTGGTTGCCATCACAGTCGCCCATTCCTGCTGCACAACCGCCCGGGATGCATCGGCCGCGTGTGCAGACCGAGCCGGGCAGTTCTGCGGCACACGATTGGCCACAACTTCCGCAGTTCTCAGGGTCTGTCTGCGTGTTGCGACAAATATTGTTGCAGAGCACCTCACGGTCACCACAAACCGCATCCATGCCCATCGTCTGGCTATCCATCGCGACCTGCACGTCCACATCCTCGGTCAACGTGACGTCAGCGGCGGTGGTGATCTCTTCGTCCGAGGCGGTGTCCGTCGTGACATCGTTGCGGACCGTAGGTCTGTCTGAATCCGCAATCCATGCATCCGTCGCTCGCACCGCGCCGTCGGGGTTGCGCTGAGGAACGCTTGTGCACGCGTTGAGCGCTAAGAATGCTGAAAAAACTACGGTGTTGTGCGAGTTGGTGAGACGCAATTCGATAGCTCCCTAAAAGACCCTAAGAGACCCTAAAATACCATGACAAAGCCAGCGACGCCGCCCATGGGGTTCGGCATCACACCACCAAACACCCCGCGGCTGTTGGGAAGCGCGGCGATGGATGGATGATTGGCATACATTCCTTGGCGCTGTGCAGGATCCGGGATGGCCGCTCCGATGGGGATGCGCTGGATCGTGCCCGTGGTAGCACCGCCGCTCGCCATCGCGATGTACACATTGCCTGCAGGATCAGAGGTGATCGCTTGCGCAGATTCGGGGGTCGGCGCGTTGGATAAGTTAAAAGTTGTTGTTGCAGATGGCATTCCTGGTGCAATGCTGGCCAACGTTGTGCGGTCGACGGTGTTTAGCGCGCCGCTCTCAAAGAGGGCTCCGCCTGCCACGGTGAAGTCTGAGAAAGTGCGTCGCGCCGGCCCTCGTCCCTGGCTCACAAACGTCGCACCGTCATCAGCGCTGGTATAAATAGCTGCATTTTCGAGCGCTAACCAAATCGTGTTGCTGCGGGCGTCCGTCAGCAATTCAGGGCTGGCTCCCGTCGGTTCGGCGACTATCCGGCTCGACCAAGCTGCACCCACGCCAGCGGAATTTCGAAGCACCGCGACTCCGCCAACCGTGGCAAACGCCACTAAAGTTGTCGTCCCCCGCTGCATAATCGAGACGGACCAACCCGAGGGTGCGATTGAGACGGCGCTTCGACCGATCGACTGGCGGAGTCCCCAAACGATCCCATCAACGCTCTGGTTAAACATTGTTTCGGCGCCTCTCACAATAGCCACAACGATGCCACCGCCTGTGCGCGGAGCGATCGCGTAGTCCCCGTTCGGAAAGTTGACGCTCAGACCTGTCGAGACAGGCGAGCTCCAGGTTCGGCCCTGTGTCGTGCTGCGCACAACCGAGACGTCGCTTCCCCCGCAGAGCATGGCTAAGTACATCACACCGTTGCTGTCAATCGCTGCTTTTTTGCCCGCAGAGCTGCCCATTTGATGGCACGCCTCGGTGTTTGCGATCAACGACGGTGCGATGGTCACCAAACCGCAGGCGCCAGCCACGCAGGGGGTACCGGCAGCGCACGCAATCCCGCAGCCTCCACAGTTCGCGGCGTCTGAGTCGGTCCGAGTTTCGCAGCCATTTTGAAGCGCCCTATCGCAGTCGGCAAACCCCGCGCTGCAGACTCCGAGCCCGCAGCGGCCGCCCACACACGCACCCGTCGCGTTAGGATAAGAACAGCGCGTCGCGCAGGTTCCGCAGCTGGTTGGTGCACTGAGAGATGCCTCACAACCATTCGCCTGATTATTGTCACAGTTTGCGAAACCCGGAAGGCAGATCGAAAACGAGCAAGTGCCAAGCAGACACCGAGCCGATGCGTTTGCGGGTTCACATGGTCGATCGCATCCTCCACAGTGGGCGGTGTTGCTCCGCACATCGACGCAGCTCATCGAGCACAACATCATTGAACCGGAGCAAGGTGTGACGCAACGCCCCGCCGTGCAGACCGCGTTGCGGGCTTGCAACGCGCACGATGTGCCGCAACTCCCACAGTTGGCCGGATCAGTCTGCGAGTTCACACACGCGCCTCGACACGTGAGCTCGCCTGGTCCACAGATGACGTCGGGCCCGGTCGCAGCGGTGTCTGTGATTGGTTGGGTGCCGTCGAACATCAACATCGTGGCGCCATCCGGAAGACGAATACCGCCATCCATCCCACGCTGCGGGATGCTGGTGCATGCTTGCACGACGCACAACCCCAGGATGATCACGGTCACACGCGAAGCTGGCAGCTGCAATTTCATAAGCAAAGCAATCCAATCACCCGCCAGAGTGTATCAAAGATTTTGCGCTTCGGCTGCGCGCTCGTCCGCCCATGAGGCAGTTTATTCGAGCGACTGGTGAGTTGAGTCAACACACAGCGAAGTCGTGCTTTGCCGCAAGTCTCATGGCGCCCGTAGACGGCGGGTCGACGAGCTGCAGGTCTCCGACGTGAACAACTCGCTGACGAGCTCTCGACCGTTAGGGCGGTTGATTGGCGACTCCGCGAGTTGTGGCGTCGTAGGACAACTGTTGCAACTTAGCTAAAAATTGTCTCAGCGAAAGGACATCCAGCAGTTGTTCAGCGGGACGCAACCCCCTGGTTGTGCGCCGCTCACGCAAGTGGAAAATGTCTGCGATATCGGCGCTGCGACCGTTACACATCGGGTCCGGCAGTCGCTCAATTGCATCGCGTTTGGGCAGAGCCGATGGACCGTCGCACACGAATTTTGGCAAGAGGTGCAAGTTGCGTCCCCAGCCATGCAGGGGCTCGGCTCAACGGCGGCGTCCATTGAGAGGACTCCCGTGTCGGCCACGATGACGCCGGTGTCAGTGACCGCGACGCCTGTGTCTGCGATCACGACTCCGGTATCAGACGAAGACATTGGGCTATCAGCGACGACGGCAGAGTCGGCAACTGTCGGGCTGTCAGCGATCATCCCGCTGTCTGCGGCGCTGCTCGGTCCACACGCGAGCAACAAAGAAGATAGAAGCAATAGGCTCGGTCCAAACGATAGGTTCATTGAAATATTCTCCGACGAAATGTTGCAGTGAAGACCCCGCCGAGTGGCTGAGGGAGCGGACGAAGGCCCCATGGGCCTGCTCGTCTGGCAGTCGGTTCGCGTGGTGCGTTAAGCTCGCTGACTACGAGATATTTCTACGACACCGCGAGTGGGTGTCTTCCCTGTGAACCGCTGACTCTGCGAGCAATCAGCGCGCTCTGTCCTGCGCTCAGCCCGTGGAGTCCGGATCGTTCGTTGTGGGTGTGACGCTCGCAGGAGCTTGCTCTCGCGGCGCCGCCACGAAGTGATCAACGGTTACGTCGCGCTCCCAATCAACAGTCAATTTGTAGAACATGGCTCGGCGTTGCATCCAACGTGTACCGATCTGTTCGACGTGCGCGTGGTCCCGCATTCTGCTCACCGGTCCCTCGGCGATTTGAGAGAATACCGCTCTCCGAGTTGACGATGTACTTCGTCGAAGTCGCCCAAGTTCGCTCATTGGGTCTGCGTCAATCTCGATCACAGGTTGCGCAATC
>JANNCG010000578.1:0-5230 GCA_031386385.1 Myxococcales bacterium | reverse complement strand
AAAAGCCTTCGTTACTTCGCGTGCATCCATCCCGCGATTGCTGTTAACGTCCTGAGTCATGAGACGCAATCGTGATGGGGCCGTAGCGCACCTGCTCGGCTTGCTGGCGCTCAGCGCATCGGTCGTTGCTGTTGCACCGGATGGGCTCGCACAGCGACGTGGTGGACAAACGTCTGCAAATAGCCAACGAGATGCAGGCACCGCGGCGAACACTGTGCCGACACAATCCGCCGTCACACAACCCGTCACGCCGTCCACCGGTCAACCTGCGAGCACACCCACGGCGAGCGCAACCCCACCCGCGACGTCGGCCGAGGTGAGTCTGCTCAACAACGTGATCAATCGACCGGGGCTGCACGCAACGCGCCCGAGTTTTGAGTTTCTCGTCGGAGTAGCTCCAGGCGCTTGGGCTTGGCCCTGGGGTGGTATTGCGTTTTCTCCTGGTTTTCGTCTAGGATTTCCGCTTACGCGAAATGGAATGTTGGGCAACATCAACAACGACATGCGATTGATGGTGGGCGCTCAGTGGATCATTTCGTTCAATCCTGCGGAGTACTGGTGGATCACCGCCCCAGTCAGTTTGCAGTGGAACTTCTATCTCTCTGAGCAGTGGTCGGTCTCTCTTGAGGCGGGTCTCTCAGTAGACGTCTTTGTGTACGACTTTCTCAATTGCTACGATCACCCTCGGCGTTATTGCGATCGGGTGTACTTTCATCCCGTGGGCGGAATTGGGCTTCGGAGGCACCTGTCGCGCGGCAACGTCCCGGGATTTCCGTCGATCGAGTTTAGGTTCTCGTACCCGTATGGCATACAAGTAGGACTCAATTTGTGATGCGAAACGGAACAATCCGCAAGCTGTTTTGCCCTGTCAAATCGCTCTCGTTGTGTTGGCGTTGTGTTGTGCGATGTGCGACCCTCACCACTGGAATAGGAGCGTTGCGATGGCTCAGTTGAATGGCTCCCGCACTATAGTTGGTACTGCCCAAATTTCGTCCTTCGCTCCGCATCGCGGACGCTCTGCTTCGCGCAAATTAGGGCAGTCCCAGTTGAAGTTTGTCTCGCTGCTCGCGCTGGTGTCGTGCAATCAGCCTGCACCGGCCGCGATTTCTGATCCACCCACGCGCCCGAGCGATCCTTGGCCGTTGGGCGCAGGATGCGATGCGCAAGCGGATCCGCACTGCAACAATATCGTCAACCGCGTGTTGGTTCCGATGTTTCGTGGGTCGAGTATTGCGATCACGGACGAGTCCAAGAGCGAGCTGTGCCGAAGGATGTCGCTTGATCTGATTGGGCGCGTTCAGACCACAGAAGAGAACACGCGCTGTGCGCTTGAATCGCCGGAGCAAATGGCCGATCGACTGATGGCTTTGCCAGACTACATCCGCCAGCAGCAGCGCAACTGGGGTGAGCGGTTCTATAACCTCGATGAGCAGTGGTATCACTACGCGGTTGAAGTCGATGATCTGATCGAGCGCTTGTATCGCGAGCACATCACGTACTCAGAGTTTATGAACAGGCTGCTTGTTCATCCTGGGTTTTATGCGACATTTCGTGGTGACGATTGGGCATCCAACGTGGTGCGGTACGCACTGAATCGCAACGCGCGAGCAGACGAAGTAGCCGCACTTCGTCCACTGTCCCGCGCTTGGGACTCTCGCCGCTTCTGCGACGGCACCGTTTGGTGGAACATCCGCACCTCTCGCAACGGAACCGACGAGCGCGCCGACGGCTCGTGCGGTCGCGACGAGTTTGCCATCAATTATTGTCGTTGCGTGGACGACGACGGATCAAGCTCATGTGCAACGCGCGCCTTTGGCGAACCCATTGATTTTGGCGCCGAAGGCTGCGTCGATTCAAGAAATCGCGAGGCTGAATCCAACGCGCTGCGCCTGACCAATGTGGGCGCAGGGCAAGGGCCGGTGTGTCCTGGATTGCCGTTTTACAACCAATGCCAAGACCGAGGCTTTGGCGATCGCGGCCCAACCACCCAAATTCACCGTCTTGCTGGCATCAGCGAAGCACAACGACAGAGGCTGTACTCGTTGGGGCGCTCACTCTCGCAGCGGCCCGATTATTGGGAGGGTGCCGCAGATCGTGAACTGAAGCGCTTTCTCGATTGGTGGCAAGCGGGCTTGCGGCGGCCGGACTACGATATTCCTCTTGTGCGAACGGTATTGGCGGATGAGCTTCGTCGCACCAACAGCCTGCGATATGTCCAGCGGTTGATCGTCACAAGTATGCTGTACACAAACCGGGCTGAGTTGAACCCTGGCGAGAGCGCGCCCATGCCTGCACAGCCCGTGTGGGCAACGGGACCGACCCGAATCATGACGGCCGAGCGCTGGCTGGACTCAGCGTTTTACGTCACGTTTGGCGAGTCTGCAGGCGTGTGCGATTATCGTTTTGTCACTGAAAACTACGACTGGCGCATGTTGGTCAATCGCAATCTCGCGATGCGCGATCCAATGGAAAATCGGTTTACGAGTGACTATCGAGATTGGGTGCAATCGCTCAGTGGGTGTTCTTCTCAGTTGAGCCGCTCAACGCGGAGCTCGCTGGCGATCGTCACTTCACAGCATGAGATCGCACAAAAGCTATGTGCTGTGGGCACAGAAGTGCTCTCACGTGAGATGAGCACGCCAACCGCGATGGTCGACTACAGTGCAGCGACAGATCGGTTGTACTCAAGAATGCTTGGACGTGTGCCAACCGATGAAGAACGCACCGCTGCCATCGCGGATATGACCGCGTGTGCAAGCGAGGGCGGAGAGATGGGATGCGGCGCAGGGGGCCAGTCAGCGGTCCGCTGGTTTTGTTCTAGGTTGCTCGATTCGGCTGAATTTGCAGTGTACTGAGAGGATGTTGAAACACCATGGCAAGCGATGATGACAACGATCGGTATCACGGCAAACAGCTCTTTCTACGCCGTCGTGATCTATTAAAAGCTGCGGTCTTGGGTGGCGCTGCAAGCTCATTGATTGCGCTGCCGTTTATGAAGCTCGCAAACGCAGAGCGCCGACCTGGTGCGCCCGCGAAGCGTGTGTTGATTATTTATTTCGGCGGAGGGGTACGCTCGAGCGTGGCTTTTCACGCCAGTCCGGGAGCAAAGAAGTACAACCCGTGGGGCGTGATTCCCGGGACAAATACGCCCTTTTCAGTGGGTCGGTTGTTGGGTGATCACCTGCCGTCGGATACGCCAGTGATCAATCCCGAAGCGGCTCCGCTGGCGCAATCGCTCTACACGCTGAGTCCCATGGGTGGCTGGCGCGGTGCGCAGGTTTCGCGTATGAGCGAAGCCGCCCCTCGAATGTCCGTTGTTGGCACGTGGAACACCTCTCGCGGCGACCACTACCGAGGCGCCATCGAAGAGCCCACTGGTTCGCCCTCAGGCCTTGAAGCGGGTTTGTTGGCCCGCCTTGGGACAGGGGTTGATGCCGCGGGTGGGATCGCTCTGCCGATCGACAACACACCAAACGGTGACGGAGGCGCTGAGACCCCCGACGCGACCGTGACCATGGCGACGGACGGCGGTGATGCTGGTGGCTTGAATGATGGGGCCGTGCCCGATGGCGGGACTCCGCGTATCGATCCGCGTGATCAAATCCCCGCATTTCACGTGAATCCAGGCTCTTCGTTTGGGCTCACCAATGACGCTACCTCGCGGTTTGCGCCCGTTCCGTTGTTTGGGGTGGATGGCTTGCCCGGTCGCTCTGAGATTGCCCGTGACGACTTCACACGGGTCGGTCGCGATTGGGCGCGCGATGCAGCGATGCGTGCACGATTGGATCAACGCCGACTGCACTCTCGCGTCACTTGGGGACACTCAGTGGTCGAGCAATACGCGGGTGATCGCGAAGGTCGTCGGCGGGTCGGCGAGCGGTTGACGGCCGGCTGGATCGACGTCCGCGACAACCCCATGGACGCGCGCGGCGCAGTACAACTGGACAGTGGGGTTGTACCGCTTACAAACGATATGATGCACGAGTTGTTTGCTCTCGCGCTCGGACCTGATCCTGGCACCATGAACACCATGCCGTACCGAAATCCTAACGAGAATGGATTTTACCGCAGCGCAATGGATTTCGCGTTGGCGGTCCGGTTGCTGCAGTTGGGCAGTCCGTCCATTGTGGTGGAGATGGGTGGATTTGATACGCACTCGGGTGAGCGTCGCGATGCTCCCGCGCGCTTTCGTTTTGTGGGTCGCATTTGGTCTACGCTCCAGTGGTTGCTCTCGCGCATGCCCGAACCGGGCGAGCCGGGTGTGAGCATGCTCGATCGCACGTTGATTGTCACAATGAGCGAGATGAGCCGCGATCCCGGCAGCGATGCGACAGGCTTCAACAATGGCGAAGGCTCAGACCACGGTTCAGACCCAAGCTGCTACTACCTCGCCCACGGAATCATGGGCGGCGGCGTGCAGCCCGGACGCCTTGCGGGTGCGGTAAACGCGAATACTTATGTTCCGGCCGCGTCGGATCGCATCTCATTGCGTCGGCTCCACGCCACGACGCTGTGGGCGCTTGGGCTTGAGCACGACAATCCCGATTGGGGATATCCCGACGTGCAACCGCTCACTCAGTTGTTCACGCCTTAAGTTCTCCGTAAGTGCCGTTTATGGCTTCAAATCCAGTCCGTTCATATTTCGTTCGAGCCACCCTTGCCACGTTGTTGACCGCGATGGCGGCGGCTGTGGGGGCGACATGCACGCCTCCGGTGCCTCCGGTGCGAATGAATCCCGTGATCCCTCCAGCTCCGGACCGCGATCGCGAAGTCGCGGCGATGTATCCAACACTCACCGAGCTGTACCAAGGCGCACAAGGCATCTACCGCGGCTGCGGACCTAACGGCAACGTCTGCCACAACGCGCGCCAATATCCCAACCTCAACTCGCTCGGTGCCGTGACCCTCATCGTCAATCAACCGTGCAATCAACTGCAAGATGACCCCACACGAATCGACGATTGGTGTGAGCGTCAGGGGGACATCGTACGGATTGGCGAGGCTCGACTCGAGTTGGCTTACTTTCAACGACTCGCAGAAGCGACGGAGATGCAGGGCGAGCGATGGTTGATGGTCATGAATGGGCCGATTCCGATGTTGGAGCGAAACACGAATGTGTCCGTGGTGCGGCCCCGCGAACGCGGCTCGGATGACTACTTAGTGGGCTTTGATCGTGGCAAGTTAACCGCGGATCCGATGCGACCCAACGTGTTGATCGTTCAGCTCGATA
>JANNCG010000570.1:0-2921 GCA_031386385.1 Myxococcales bacterium | reverse complement strand
GGATAGCCCTGTTGCTGCGGCGGTGCATAGCCTGGTTGTGCGTACGCCGCTTGGCCAACGTTGGGCTGCGCGAAGGGTTGTGTGTTTGGGCGATTCGCGTTGGCCCACTGCACTTGCTCGGCGCGAAGGCGTCGAATCAATCGGACTGCAAATACCCAGGTAAAAATGAGCGTCGCGAACGCCAGTGGCAGCAACAAGAGCGCTGCTGTGGAGGGGGGTTGTCCCTGCGATCCCTTCATCGACAACAGAGGAAAGTCATACAGCCCGTGCAACAAAAACGGGATGAAGTACGCCTTGAGCAACAACGACCCACTCTCGGCGGGCCTAAACTTCGCCTGGCCGATGTAGTAGCCCATGATGGCGCCCATGAATGCGTGCAAGGGGACCGCCATGAGAGCGCGCATGATGGCGACTCCCAATCCGCCGGAGCCGACATAGAGGATGTTTTCGAGGGTGGCAAAACCCAGCGAGGCGGTGGCGCCATAAACGATCCCGTCCATGGGCTCATCGAACTCTTTGTGACGCGAGGCATAAAGCCAAACGACCAAGAACTTGAAGAACTCTTCCGGTCCCGCTGCAGTGAGAAATGCCTTTAAAAAACCAGCTAAAATGGGATCTTCAACGCCCTCAATACCCTTCGCGAGAGGCAGCGCCACGACGAGCACAAATGGGATCGTGAACACGCCCAGAAAGAACACTTTCAGCAACACGCCCAGCGGCTCGGGATAGGTGTCACGCGAGTGAAAATACCAGAGCAATAGGATGGACGGGACCACTGCAGATACCATGAGAAACGGCATGCGCTGAGTATCGCAGCGATGGTGCAGCGGCTCAATCGATTGTTCGCTTTGAGTGATGCTCGTTTTGGCTTTAGTTGGGGCGAGGGTCTGAGTTGGTTCGCCCGTGCTTTAGCGTCACGACGTCGCCCTCTTCGTGAAGCACAATGATGGGACCCTTCGGGGTGTGCGGAAAGAGGGTGCGCTTGATGGGGCCTTCGGTGGGGATTGGGATTCCGGCGGTGGAGTGTAGGCCTTCGAGGCAGGTGGGGGGGGTGCCGCTGATGGTGTGCACGACGCTGCTCACGATCTTGGGCAACGGGGGGTGAGGCTGAGCGGTGAACTCTTTCATCTGCTCTTCGTTTTGCATCACCTCGAGCGCTTCGAAAAAAGATGGAATCAAGTGAGGGCTCTGTAGCAACAGCTGCAAGAGCGTCTCGGCATCTTCGCTGAGTGTGGAGGTGGAGCTTGAGCTTGAGGCGGGGTTGGAGGGTTGGGAGGTTTTGGGAGAGGATTTTTGCGATCGCTTGGATCGCTTGGACTTCGGTGTGTTCATGAAGTGAGAGATGAGCAAGCGAGGTGCCAGCGAGGCGCGGGGGAAGAGTGTGGGGCAATTTGCAGGGAATTTGAGGTGGATGGACAAACCGCCATGGCGGTGGGGGTGGCGGCCGCCATGGCGGTTTGTCAGGTCGGGGG
The DNA here is from genome assembly GCA_031386385.1 of Myxococcales bacterium. Classification (GTDB taxonomy): domain Bacteria; phylum Myxococcota_A; class Polyangia; order Polyangiales; genus JANNCG01. Next base: position 1,449 of record JANNCG010000570.1, on the reverse strand, counting down.
TCGGGTGAACTCATTGCGTCCTTCGCTCCGAATCACAGACGCACGGCTTCGCGCACACGAGGCCATTCCCCAGGGGTGAAGGTCCGGCAGAGTGCTTGACAATCAATAAGCATCGGCTTATGTGTTGTGAATGCAGAGCGCGATTGCAGTCGAAAACAAGATCTTCCACGCCCTGGCGGACCCAAGCCGCCGGGCGATCTTTGAGTCGCTCACCCGCGGCGAAGCGGCGGTGAAGGACCTCACTGCGCGCTTTGAGATTTCGCAGCCAGCGGTCTCGCAGCATCTCGCCGCACTCAAAGACGCCGGGCTGGTGCGGGCGCGCCGTGACGGGAGGCTCGTGTACTACGAAGTCGAGCCCAAGGGGATGAAGCCGCTGGTCGACTGGATCGCGCACTATCAGGCGTTTTGGAAACAGCGAATCGAACGGCTTGAACAATTACTGGAGAAAATGGACAAATGACACTTTCGGACAAGACCGCCCCATCGCAGACCGAAGCCATCGCCTTCGAGATCGATTTGCATCACTCGCCAGAGAAGGTCTGGCGCGCGCTCACGGACCCTGTTCTGCTCACTGAGTGGCTCTTGCCGGCCGTCGGGCTCAAGCTTGAGTTGGGGGCTGCGTTCACGCTCAAGACGCAGCCGTACCCTGGTTGGGACGGGACGGTGCATTGCAAGTTCGTCGAGATCGAAGCGCAGAGAAAGCTCAGCTACACGTGGGTGGTCGGCGACATGGAGCTGGACACTGTTGTGACGTTTGCGCTCACGCCAACGGCGTCGGGGACGCACCTGTCGCTTGTGCAGTCGGGCTTCAAGCCGGCGCAGAAGCAAAACTTTGGCGGCGCGCGCTATGGCTGGAAGATGATGGGCGAAAAACTCATTGTTCTGCTCGCGAGGACCGTATGAACGCAAACAAATGGGTACGACCGTTTCATCGTTGGGTGTCGATTGTGTTCACCCTCACGGTGATCGCTAACTTCGTCGCGATGTCGTTGGCAAAGGGGATGCCTCCCGCGTGGATCACGTACTCGCCGCTGCTCCCGCTCTTCTTGCTGATGTTCACTGGGTTGTATTTGTTTGTGCTTCCGTATGTCGGCAATCGGCGCAGCGGGGATGGCGCAGCGTCAACCCCAGGTGGCTGAGGGGCAAACCACAGGTGGTTGGGATTTGAGCGAAGTCCAGCGTCGAAATTTTTTAGGTTGATCTTGCTCAGAGCCAACGCCCGACGCATTGATCAGCAGGGCATGAACGAACTCAAGCAATTCATCGAAGATTTTTACTCGCTCTCGCGATTCGGAATGCTTCGTGGCGCGTCTCTTGAAATGTCCCAAAGCGAGTTCGAAGCACTCGTAAACTGGCCAGCCGAAGAAGCGGGCGAGAGCCACGAACTGCTCACGTGGTCCTATTTTCAGGTGTATTACAACGAAAAGCGAGCGTTGCTTTGGGTGCAAC
>JANNCG010000549.1:0-7181 GCA_031386385.1 Myxococcales bacterium | reverse complement strand
CGAAGCTGTTCAAGCTCGTCGCGAATATCGTTTGCTTCTGTCGAGCTGCCTTTCTCCTCGCGAATGAGCTCGTGCAACGAGAGCAAGAGTGACTCATACCGAGAGAGGGGCACTTCAGTCGCGTCATTGCGAGTGGTTTGGGGGCGCGGATTATTCATCGATCTGCCATTGGGCTTGTGTTGCAGCGAGTGCTGCCTGGTAGTCGCCGATTGGGACGGGTTCTTTGGGGCTTAGTACGCCATGCACCGGAGAAGTTACCATGAGCTTGAGCGAGTCGTTCACTGAGCTGTTCTCGAATGGTCCATCGCCGTGGCTCCAGATAGCGGTCGTGTCGTCGCCCGTTGCTGCTCGGTACTTCGCCTTGAGTCGCGCGGGAATAAGAAACGGAGGAATTTTTGCCGCGGAAGGAGCAACAGACATCCCTTTTCGTCCTGGCTGTACCACACCTGAATGGTCCGGAGCGATGTCCGTTGGAACTCTCGCACCGAGCTCGGATTTTGCGGTCCCAACGCGCGCAGTTCACCGTCGCGAAACATCGTGCGAAATATTTTTGGGGGCGTGTCAGTTGTGTGATGCGCGCCCATATGTTCCCCTTGATCGTCCGCCATTTTTCAGAGGCCACCGTAGCACCAGCAATTTGATGTGCCATTGGATTGCACGATCGAGTGGTAACGGGAATTTTCACCACGCGAACCCTGTTGTACAGACGCCTGTACAACCACTCTGCCAGTAAAAAACCAGCTAGCGCTTCTTCGTCCCTACGGGTTTCGCTGAGCTCGGCTTCACCATTTTTGCCTGCGCGAAGGCGTAATCAACGCTCAGCCCGGCGGTGGTGGTGGCTCGGGGGGCGCGACAAATCCCTGCACAATCACAACGCGATCGTTTCCCCATGAGGGAAACATAAAGTCCCCTGTGACTGGCTCGAAGTACGCGCCCCAGGCGTTGGTCAAGCCCTGCAAGAACGGTCTGCGCGTCTCGGGTCGTGCGTCACCGTTGTTGTCCACCTCGAAGAACGCAACGTTTGCAGACCACTCTGCCATCACCACGCTCGCGCGCTCAATCATGGGTGACCCCGGCGGAACATACGCGATCCCGCCGGTTCCCGCGGTAAACATCGCCCGGCGCGTGGCCGCTTGAAGCGTGTACCGCCCGCCCGAGTACGTGTACGGAATGCGAAACCAGCCATAGTCACTCCAGCCGCTCGCGCGCAGTTCACCCGCGCCCGTGAACCCCATGGGCACAAAAGCGAGGCCACCTGGCGAGGCTCCGTGGGGGATTCCAAGCGGGTCGAGGTCGATCGTCTGCGAGGGCATCGCGGCACCAGGCGGCAGCACGCCGATCTGGTTGTTGGGCCACATGCTGTACAAAATGTTTCCGTCGCGATCGTAGAAGAGGTTTGCGTCGACGTACGGAGCGCTGGCAATGCGCCGCGCGACACCACTGTACCCAACAATGTGTTGCCCGCAGCCTCGCACAACATTCACCGCATAAATTGCACCCGTTGCTAACTCTGAATCCACCCCGATGTACATAAGGTTGGGGTTGTTGCGATCAATCAGACAGCCGCCGTACCGTGTCATCGGCAGCCCTGGCGGCGGTCCGAGATCAAACGCTTTGTACACCATCGCGAAAGGCATTGCGACAGTCACCCCCATCGCCTCTCGGGTCAGCACCCCCGCATCACAGCCCGCGTCCACAACCGTCGGAACATCTCGCACCACATTCGGCGAATCCCACGCGACGTTCGGGACATCAACACTCTGCACATCCGAAGCGTCGCCGATGCTGTTTCTACGCCCGTCGCTTGGCACGTCGCCAACGATCAATCCTTGATCCTCGCAAGCACTGAGCACACCGGACAGGCCAAGCGTCAACGCAACAAGAACAAACCGTGATGTTGAGTGATCCATTGCGCTCACGGTACAATGGAATCAACGGACAATTCCATCACAGTTGGGCGTCGGCAGTGGCCCGATTTTGGCTTTCGGCCGTTCTCTACCGCCCGACCGCCTGAAGAATGCGAGTGAGAAGTGCGCGAGATGATCCTCCGCTCGCGATCCAAACGTGTGGTCCGCGCATCACAAACGCACGAGGCTCATCGCCGCCTGCAGAAACACCGCCGTAGTTTCGGACGTACAAATTGAGCGACAGTTCTCCGCGCGTGATGGACGCAGACACCATCCGTACGCCGTCCATTTCGTCGTCATCAGTTGGGGCCGAGCTCAGAGTGAAGCGCATGCGACGCAACGCTGAGCCCACTGCAGAGGCGTTGCCACGAACGGCGAGCAGCGCTTGGACGTCTTGGGGTGACGAGGGGAGCGTCTCTTCGAGTGGAATGATCGTGACTGCGTTGCTGTGTACCGCGACACGCGTGAGCATTGCGGGCGTCACCGTCGAATAGTCGACAAATCGCAGATCAACCGTGTCGTCGTCCGTAGAGATCGTCGCTGTGCGCTCGTACGCAGAAGAGTAGTTGTCTCGCACAACCTGCGCCGTGGACACACGCATCCGAAGGCGACCGAGGGACGCGCTCAGGCTCGCTGCAAAGCTTGGGTCTGGTCGCGGCACCTCGGCTTCGGGGGGTGTTGTGGGTGTGTCTGTCACTGCGGTTGGCGTTGCGGTCGCACCTGTTGGCTGTGCTGGATTCGCTGTGTTTTGAGCGGTTGTTGCAGTGGCAAACTCAAACGGCAACGCGGGTGGTATCACTCCGCCCAGCCTCTGCGCGAAGTACTGCTCCGCTAGGTGGTTAGCCTCAGTCGGGGAGTACTCTGTCATCGCATCGGCGCTTGAGCGCATACTCGACCGACATTGCGCACTGGGCGCTGCGATCACCGCGTGATGAATTCGCTGACCGGTGCGGGGGTCATACACATCAAGTGCTCCGTCGTGCATCACGCGATCGACTTGGACAATTTGAGCACCACGTCGGTAGCGACCGCAGCTACTGCGACGCTCGCCACCGTCGCCGACAAACGCGACATAACCGACGTCTGCAGGACGCCGAATGGGACCAAACACTTGTGTGAGCGTGGTGTTTGAAAACAGCAGCCCGCCCGTGGGACGTTCATGTGAAGCGGGAAGCACGGCTTGTTGTTTCGCTCTCGAAAAATGCTGCGAATATGATAGCCAAAGATCACGAGGCGAAGCAAAAATCGTCCCCGCGAGAGCTGTTCCGTCGCTGAAGCGAACGCTCACAGAGTGACGGATGTTGAGTTTTTGGTGATCGGGCCAGAACGCGTTTTCAGCCGCGCCGAAAGGGATCCCATCGGCCGCGGTCGCAAACTCATAGGCAACAGTCTGGGGCGCTCCTGCGAGGGCCAACACACGATCGTCGATGGTGACCTGCGCTCCGGCCTCGCCTGACACCGACACGGACAAACCGTTAAACGCAACGTTGAGCTCTCGCCCTTCACACTGCAACCGATTGAAGGTGTTCAACGGAAGAAACCTCGGTGCCATCCGAAGCGGTGCGGACGCCGTCGCGTACCCTCGCGATCTGTCGCCAATCACGCCGCACTGAAACATCACAAACGAAGGCAAAGCGCTGTTGATCAGCATGGAGAAGTTTGCGTTTCCACTGGCGTCTGCAACGCTCATGGGCTGCCCGAGGCGAGCGTCGATGACGGTCACTGGAGTTGTAGGCGTCGTGCGTACGGTTCCAGTGACGATGTGTTCTGGTCCGCCGTTGGGCGCTCGCTCAGAGCGAAACGTCCCCTCGCACGGGATTGTAGGCCCGGCGTTCGAGCGCCGAGCGAGGCGTTTGCAGCCAGCAACAGCGGTGATCGACAGGACCGAGAGGCATGTGATGGCGATGAATGTGCGTGTGTTTGCTTTGCCGTACATGCGGCAAATCGTTAGATCGTTGCGCAACTCGACGCTCTAAAATGGTCCTAAAACAATCTTAAAGCGGGTCGAGATCTGCGTGTGTGATCCATCGCCGCATGAGCGTTGATGGGTACTTCGTTGAGTGTCAGCGAAGCTTCGCACAGTGCGTCAGTTAGAAAATCGCGGCGCACGTTCGCCCCGGTTTAGTTCTGCCCGTTTGACCGTGCGCTCTCGGCGCCGAAGGCGTTCATGTCTTGCACGGGGGGCTCAACGGGGTTCCATCCGCGCTCGTGGGCCATCCCGTTGAACTTGCGGGCCATCCAGCCGGGGATCAGCATCGAGAACGTCTTGGCCAACCGCGTCGGGTCATCCAGTGTCTTGAGCATCCGCTCGTATGTCTCATCTCCGTACGCCGCACGAAACGCTGCTGCCTGCTCGGGCTTGCGCACCCAGGTCACAACACCGGTACGATCTGCTTCGGGATGAAACTGCACCGTCTCAACACCCGGGGCCACATCGAGCCCCAAGATGGCCATCCCTTTGTCGTGCTGGCCTTCACGCGATTCACGCGCGAGCAGCTTTCCGCCTAGCCGTTCAAGCTGCGGAACATCCAGATCAATCGCCTCCCAGTTGCGATGCTCAAACGCAAACAAGCGATCGCCAAACGCGTTAAGCAATGGGTGCTCTTGCCCATCGCGCGTGAGATAGATAGGCATCACGCCAAACTTTCGTGTCGCGCGTGGGGCCATCGTGCACACTTTAAAGTGCCGTACGATCATCTCAAACGAGTAGCAAACAGCAAACAAGCCCTTGGCGTTGGCATCTCTCTTCTCGTTGTCTTCAACAATCTCATCCAGAAACCGCGCGTACTTCGCCGGCCAGCTCTTGTTGTCTCCGTCAAACGGCGAGCCAGGCCCACCCGATGAGAGATACAAATCACAGTCCGTCGGCGGGACCTCGTCTTTGTCTCGTGGCGACACATGCTCGATACGCAACTCGACATTCGGGTTGGTTTTTTGCACGTGTTTATGAAATTCTGTGCAGAGCAGTCGAAAACAGCGCATGGCTTGGTTTTCGTGTCCGTCATTCATGTCCACCAAGCAGATGCTCAGGGGACGCACAGAGCCAACGGGAGTGGGAGCGTTCATCTGTGTAGTGGGTTCGTTTGTGGTCACTTTACGTACTTGGGTCGTAGAGTACTTCAAACGGCGCACAGTGCATATTTTCGTGCAGATTTACTCAGGCTTTCAAAACTGAAAGGCCATCGCTCAACTGAACACAGCGACACAGTGTGCGCGAAGGTGTGTCCAAACGTGGTTTTCTATTCGTCAGCGATCCGCGCGTACTCATGCGTGTCGAAGTGAAATCCGCTCTTGTATCCCGCCTTGCGTCGGGTGCCTTCGAGCTGAAATCCGCACTTCTCTAGCACTCTCGCGCTCGCTGCATTGCCTGCAAAAACACTGGCATACAAGCGTACCAACCGCAGCCGATCAAACGCGTATGTGCACATGGTTTGCACCGCTTGGGTCGCGATGTTCTGTCCCCACACTGAGCGTCCCACCCAATAGCCAACCTCTGCGGTGAAGCGATGGATGTCTTCGCCAAACACAATCCCCACGCCACCAACGGCTGAGCCGTGAAGCTCGATTGCAAAGTTGGCGGTAGGCAGGACATCCTGGTTCATCATGATCCAGCCATGTGCATCTTGCCGCGTATAAGGTGACGGAAACCGATCTCTCAGCCACCGCGACACCTCCACATCATTGCCGTGCGTCACAATCGCGTCCTCGTCACCGTACTGCCAGTCTCGCAATCTCAATCCTGGTCGTATCTCTAAGACGGTCTTGGCGCTCATGGTCGTTGCGCCAAACGTACTCGATTCGAACGGCTGTGCGAAAGCTCTGAAAAGGGCTATCTTCACACACGTGAATCCATGACGATTCGTGGCGTTGTCATCTGTATCTGCACCGGGCTTTGGTGTGAGAGCGATCCCACGACGAGCACAACGGTCGCAGAGCAAGCGCCAGGCAGTACGTCCGCAAGCGGTGTTGATCCTTCACCCGCACAGCCGCGGATTCATGCACGCACGCTCGCAGCGGCGCGACGAAGGCTTGAGCGAGAGGTGCAACTGCTGACCGCCCTGCCTGCAAATCGGCGGGCCAATGCGCCGGCCGCGCCTACGGTGGTTCCGCGAATATTGCCCTTCATTGAGCTGCGTCGAGAGCAGACCGCAGAGTACTCACTGCGGCACTATGGCGATCGCGAGTGGCAGTTAAACCCCAAGGCGATTGTGCTTCACTACACCTGCGGTCCGAGCTTTCGAAGCGCGTGGCACACGTTTGCGAACAATCGGCCACGGCGAGGCGAGCTTCCAGGCTTGTGTGCACACTATGTGGTGGACCAAGATGGGACGGTGTACGGGCTCGTTCCGCCGTCGTTGCGTTGCCGCCATGCTAACGGAATCAATCATGTTTCGATCGGAATCGAGTTTGTCCAGTCGTGCATGCGTGCGGGCGCTTCGGTGGTTGAACGCGCCATGCTCGACCGAGCACCACAGATGACCGCAGCGCTTGAGCTGGTGCGTCACCTCCGGCATCGATTTCGCATTCGTGAAGAGGACATCATCGGCCACGCGATGGTGAATCGACACCGATTTTATACAGACCTGCTTGGACGAACCAACGACCACGGCGACTGGCGCGAGCCGGCCGTGCTTGAGTTTAGGCAGCGATTGGGTGCACCCACTTGGTGAAGCCTCGTGAGCACCCGTGAGCCGAGACAAACTCTCTAGCCTCGCGTTGAATAGGAGCATTTTCAGTGATCAAACTTAAGTCCCACCTTGTCGCACGCTCCCTCTCGGTGCTCTTGATCTCCACACTTGCTGCAACAACGTCTGGTTGCGCTGAGCTGCTTAACTCTCTGCGCAGCGGCCAGACGACTCCCACAGCCATTCGACCGCCCGAGCCCCCACGGGTCACAGTGTCGGCCGTCCGACTGACTCGCGCTCCGCGCAACGAGCAGATCGCGATGTACTTTTGCACACGTGTTGCGCCGCCGATTATCTGTCAGATCTTTGGACAACTGCCGACGCGCGAGGACCTGCAGTTTCAGTTCACGACGGATCTGGATTTTCAGAATCCCAACCAGATCCCGCTGCCGTTGGTCGAGATTTTGGCAGGATTTACGGTGTTTCCTCAGGCGTCGGGGGAGCATAACTTAGGAGCTGTGTGCCTGAATCTCTGCGAAGATCCCAACGTGTGTCCTCCCGCGGCAGACGCTTGTCGCTCGGACCAGCGAGACATTCGCACACTCCAAGACTTCGCCGGCGCGTCGGTTAACTTTTTGCTCGCTGTCGC
>JANNCG010000548.1:0-2496 GCA_031386385.1 Myxococcales bacterium | reverse complement strand
CACCGCAACACGCGCGGCTCGTCGCGCGCAACGGCCAATGGTGGATCTCAGATCTGCAGACCTCTGATGGAACCTATGTCCAAGCGCGCCGCGTCACGACCCCGACGGCGGTGCGGGGCTTGGATATCCAAGTGGGGAGCGCGATATTGCGGATATCCAAGACAGATTATATTGCAAATCAGCTGGGATTGTTTATGGGTGTCGACAGCGGTCCGGCGCGCGAGTCCGACGTGACGCTTGTCGGTTTAGACGCTCGCTCGCACCGCTTGTGCACAGCGCTTCAGCTCATACCCACGTGGATGCTTGTGAACCTTGCACGATGATCAATGCCTGAGCAAATGGAGGTTAGTCTAAACATATGAGTGCTGAGCTGGATCGGAGAGAGAAGGTCGAAGAGGCGCTTGGACGGATGGTCTGGTGGATCGAAGAGACTCGTTTATTGCAGCCCGACGCATCGACGGAGAATCTTCGGCCCGAGGCGATCACTGAGATTGAGGGGCTGGTCGAAGAGTACGTCTCTTTGGCGTCAGCGGCGCTGAGTCCGACGAGAGAAGTGCTTCCGGTCAAGACGCGAATTATCAGTGATTTAGCAGAGATTGCGTCAGTGGGTCCGATGCTTGAGCCGACGGGGTCTCTTGCGCTTACGTGGCAAATGGTGGACAGGTGCACCGAGCTCCGAGAGGTGCTGCAGCGCGAGTTTGAGCAGGAGGATATCTTTAAAATTTGGGTTGGAGCCGCCCAAGCCCAGCGTCCGAATACTCGGTACCCGGCGGCGGTGGGTGAGTGCTTGCTTCCGGGGTACTTGTTGGCGATCTATGACGCTCTATGGCCGCTTGCGTTTGCGGAAGTGCCATCACCCTTTGACCCGCTGTTGGCCATCTGGGAGCTCGGAGGGTGGCCTATGATCCGCAGCGATCAAGAGGTGGTGGTGTATGTTCCGCGTGGAGAAATACAGCCACTGCCGGCATCGGAGTGGTACGAGGCGATCTTGTGGAATCCCCTCGTTGCCTCTGGGCTCACGGCGTTTACCTCTCCGTTTCGGCGCAGTATGGCCTGCGCGAGGGTGACTCATCGGCGACGGGTGCGCGGTGAAATGACAGAGAGTGAGCCGCTTCCGCTGTCTATCGCAGGCGAGGTATCGATAGGACGAGACCCCACGAGTGACATTGTGTTGCCAGTGGGCAATGTGACAACTCGACACGCAAAACTGAATGAGAGTGATGGCAGTTGGTGGGTCACGGATCTCAATTCCACTAACGGAACATTAGTCGGGTCGGCGACCAGCCAGTCTATCATCACCGAGACTACGCGTGTAAGCGGTCAAGTCATCTCAATCGGCGACACTTTGATTGAGGTGGATGAGATGCGGATGGTCATTGGTCAGTTGGAGATTTTACTCAAGCAACAGCCGGGCGTTGGAGCGGATCCGCGCACAAGCGCGCTTGTGGCTAAACGGCCAAAATTCTAAGCGCTTCGTACCGAAGAGCGACGTGTGGGCAGTCGCCTATCGCGTACAAGTTGTAACCCACGCGACGCTTGTGGCGGCTATGTAGCCTCGCGAAGGAGCGCCAGAGCCCGGGGCGCGGGTGCTGAGCTCTCCTGGGAGGCGAACCTCCACCCAGGGGCTCCCGGCGGGGAGCAGGGCAGGGGTGCAGTACGAGTCCATGATGCTCGCAAAGGGGTTGTGGTCTTGGTCGACCATCGGGGTGAGCCAGTTGACGATGACGTCGACATAGCCCACTCGGGTGTTGGGGTGTGCCGCTGCACCAATGGTGCCCATCCGACCAACGCCCATGGTCAGGTAGCGAGGCGTAGCTTGACGCCAGAGGACTTCTGAGCGACGGACCCAACCGCGAACTATAATAGATTCGTTATGTGGCGCCATGGATTGTACTAGCAGCCACTCTTGGCGACCGTCATGATCTCGCAAGAGCATGTCTCCGTCGAGTTGGACTTGCACCGAGCGTCCACGCTGTCGCGGAGCTGCAAATAGACTCACAGAATGTGTTGCTGCAACCGCGTGGTAACCGCACTCAGAGGCGTCTCCGATCGCCTGACACGGGCTGTCGTCGACTTCGTGACAAGAGCTCGATCCATGCGGGATGGCGTGACACACGGTGTGTGAGTGTGACGTCGTGCTCGGAATCCAGTTGGGCCTCGGACGAAACATCGGGATGGGCGCTCGAGTGGGCGTCGCGGGCAGGCCGCCGTTAAACAACGTGAGCAGGTCACAGGGGACACGAACATTTGGGATCAGCAGCCCTTCGCCGTTGTCCAGCGTCCCGATCGCGTCGGAGCCCACGATGGAGGTAGCCGTAAATTGCGTGCGAGCGGCCACGCCAATCATCCCCTCAAGGATGGTGGATTCACGCAGGGCGAGGGCAACATTGGCGAGCGAAGTGGTCCCTGCAAACAGAATCGGTCGGCTTGCCTCAAGGGTCACTTCGGTGGTGGTGAGTGTGAGGGACGCGCGTCCGCGAATCGAGACTCGGTGGG
>JANNCG010000544.1:0-2765 GCA_031386385.1 Myxococcales bacterium | reverse complement strand
CATCGCTTCGATCACCTGCGAGGCTAAGTATGCAAACGGCGAGGAGGGGTCGTAGAAAAACTCTACGACCTTCGGCGTACTCGCAGTCTGCGTGTAACGACCTTCCCCTGGCCACTTCAGCTCGCCACCGAGCGCTTGCTCAAGAAAGGCCAGTCGGTCTTGTCCATAGAACATCTCGCCGTTATAAAAAATAGACGGCGCACCAAACGCCCCACGCTCTTGCGCTTCATCGGTGTTCGCTCGCAGCTTGGCCTTCGCCTCATCACCGATCGCAGCAAGTGTATCTTTTCCCGAGACTCCCGCTTCATCAAGCAAGCGCGCAAGCACCTCACGATCACCAATATCCAAGTGCTCGACCCAATACGCGCGATAGATCCGGTGAATCACCTTCGCTTGCTGCGCTTCGCTTACCAACAGTGTTGCCCGAAGCGCATCCACCGACCGCGCATACCCACCCTCGCGCGGAACCTTCAACTCAACCCCATACAAATCCGCCCAGCGTTTTTGGTCTCGCAAGACCATCTTCACTTTGGACGGATGCAACACTTGGCTCAGGTTGCTGGGTGTTCCGATGGCGTTAAACAGCCCACCCAACAACATGGGCCGCCACTGAATCACCGCGTTATTTCGCGCGCAGATCGCTTCTATTTGCGTGCTCGCGATGTACGCGTACGGGCACGTATAATCGAAAAAAAACTCGACTCGTTTGTCAGCGGGTTGGCTCATTGGGAGCTTCGATCGTAGCGCCGACTCACGCCGAGGCGCGCGGCAATTCGCTCCGGTGGCCGGAGCAAACGTGGTTCCGCCGCAGATGTCGCCAGCAAACGGGCGTGTGATCGGGCGGCTCAATTTTGATCGAACACGGTTTATCTGTGCCAGCTCGGTGTCCATGCTGCCCCCCACAGCAGCGACGGTCAACATTGCCCCAGCCGGAATGAACGGCCCAATGATCGCTCCGCTCACACTCTTCGGCGGTCAGGCAAGCGGCTCACTCATGGTCACACCCGCGCAAGTGAACGACATTGTCGCCGGAAACAGCTACGTCCAAATCAGCTCTCTCGGGGTCCCAGCAGGCGAAGCCCGCGGACAATTTCGCGTGATCGCCGCCCCAGAAAAACCCCGCAACCGCGCTCCTCACGCTTCGCTCCCCAACCCACAAAATCCCGCTGCTCCCATCCCACTCACGACTCCCTCAAACTCAGTTCTGCCTTCGAACACACCCACTCAAGACTCGTTCGATTTCGGCTTTGCATTCGAACACACCCACTCAAGACTCGTTCGATTTCGGTTTTGCAGTCGAGCGCGCCCGCAGCGACCGACCAAAACGTACTCGTGTACGTTGCGGGAGGAAGCGAGGACGTAAGCCGGCTGCAGAACCGAAGGCGAACGAGTCCAAGTGTCACCCGGGGTCGGCGCTGTACTGGCGGCCCGTGTCCCACACAATGCGAAAGGGACGCGCTTGCACGATCATCACTTCGCGCGCGTTGGTGATCAAAAACTCCACGTCCATCGTGCGGCCGTTGAGCCAGTTAGGATCTGGGATAAATACCCGGTGAATCTGCGTGAGTGCATCCGCGAGTGAGCGAATCTCTTGGTCGCGAATAACAGTTGTCCCACGTGCGCGCGATGAGTTTGACAAGCGCTCGATAAACCCGGGCGGTGGATACGTATAAAAAATCGACTGCTCCGGAATCTCTCCGCTGCTCGCGCTCGTCACGCCCTCGTCGCGAATCTGTGCATTGATAAAGTGCCCTGGGCGGTTGGCATCAAACGGATTGCCTGTGATTGCCACACCGGTTGCCGCAGCGCCGTCCACACTTTGCTGCACCAAGATGGCCATGGCGACCTCTTGCTGTACGATGCGGTAGTAGCCACGCTCTTCGAAGGCTTGGTAGTTCCATACGCTGGACCAGACCTCGCGGATGGCGGTCGAAAGTTGCTCGTCGGTGAAGTTGGCGGGGATCGCCACCGACGAGTACAGCCCCGCGCCGTTGAAACCCTCAAGGTCCTCAGCGTTGGTGCTCGATCGAAGTCGAATCCGTGCGCCGGGCGCGATGACTTGCGCGATGCGAGCTCGCACCGCACGCAACAACACCGGATCAATCGGCGCAGTTTGGATATGTTGCTTGAAGATCCGCAGCGCAGCTTCACGGGCGGTGGGGTTCGCTGCAAACTCAGCGCTGGCAAAATATCCCCGCAATTCTGCGTCCAATCGATTGCGCACCAGGTGCTGATTGTACGAGTGAAACGGGATCACAAACCCCGGCGGCACATGAAACGTCGTCTGTGCGATGCGAGCGACGACCGCGAGTTGCGATGCTTTTGCTCCGGCAAAATTGATGTCCGCGGCGTTAAGCTCAAGCAGCGTACGAAGGCCTCTGTCTTCAAGAATCCGCGCTGGGTGGACGTCCAACGTCGGTCGTCCACGTGCCCAAGACTGCTCTGCCTGCGCTTGCGTTGCAGGGGTCACGGTGAAGTCTTGGCCTCCGACGTGAAGGTGCACCAGTCGCCCTTCAAACGCGCGAAGCGTCGCTTCGTTGACAGCATTGCGAAGGGCCATGTTGGGAGTCCCTCGGTTGGCGGACAAAATCGCGATGTGGCTCAGAGGCGTCTGCAGCTGCGAAGTGATCACTCCTGCACACACCGGCAGATCTAACGGAACATCCGCCAGCACCACAATGTCTTGTCGTCGCACGTTCGCTGGGCTCAAAACTCCTGTGTGAAACCGCAAAAATCCGTATGCATCACCCGTGTTCAGAGGCTGG
>JANNCG010000528.1:0-1973 GCA_031386385.1 Myxococcales bacterium | reverse complement strand
TCCGCGCGGGGTGTTCCTCGTTCAGATACAGCGCTAAATTCTCCCCGTACCTCTGGCGGGCGGAACTAGCCGGCTGAGGGGCTGTCGAACTGGATAAGACTAAAGTGCGCGCCTGTTGGGTCACTCACGACTGCAAATTCGCCCATCTTTGGGACTTTAGTCGACGGCATCGCGAGCTTGCCGCCGTGCTCAACCACCAGCGCGAGAGTGGTCTTGATGTCCGAGGTTTGAAAGTATGTGTTCCACATGGGGGGCATTGGGCCCCAACTTGGGTCCATCGCCATCATGCCGGCAGTGGATTTTTCACCCACCAGAAACTCGGTGTAATGGATCGGAGCATCCGCTGCGGAGTGCTTGAGCTTCCAGTCGAATACGCGTGAATAAAACCCCGCCGCGATGTCGATGTTGGTTGTCATAAGCTCAAGCCAACAGGGGCTCCCGTGCTCATTTTTTCGTCCAAATCCCAAGTGCGCCTTAGGCTCCCATGCAGAGACAACCGCGCCTGTGGGATCCTGCATGACCACCATCCGCCCAGCGTCCATCACGTCCATCGGTGGGACGACCACCGTGCCCTTGTTTGCGCTGACCCGCCCGGCTATCTCATCCACACTCGTGCAGCTCACGTAGGGTCCCCAGTGCGGCGGCGCTGGGCTGCGGGGGTCACTCTTAAACATCGCGCCAACTTCGCGTCCTCCCAGCTCGCACATCGAGTAAACCCCCATGTCCCCCGGAAGCGGGATGTCCTTGTAGGTCCATCCGAAAACGGACCCATAAAACTTCTTCGCCGTCTCTACGTTGCTCGTCGCGAGCTCGGCCCAGCAGAACTCACCATGCGCGTATTTTTCAATTTCCATCAGACAACCTCAATGACCTTTTGACTACGTTGCTTTGTTTTTACCGCGAGCCTGATCGCTGACACACACAGCCAATCAGGCTCGTCCCGAGAGTGGCTCACTCACGAGCCGCCCACACGTTGATATCGCAAATTTAATACGCACTGGTCAAGTGTTCAGTGATTGCAAGTTTTCCGCTGTTTTGACCGGGTATTTGTGGCACAAAACCGATCGACATGGCGTTTGACAGCAGCAAATTTTTCTCGATCCAGCAACATCCCGAACTCGATCGAGTTTTGGTCCTGCCGGGGTTTGTGACCGCACACTCGCATGCCTTTCAGAGGGCGCTTCGGGGCCTGACGCAACGGGCTGCGCGCGACACTGGGACGTTTTGGTCTTGGCGCGACGCGATGTACGCCCTCGCCACCGAGCTCACGCCGGAGAGCGTTTATCGAATCTCAAAAATAGCCTTCGACGATCTGGCCTCAGTGGGCGTGGTAGCGGTGGGTGAGTTTCACTATGTGCATCATGAAGCGAACGGTACGCCTTACGCAGATCGCACGCTCTTGGCGGACACGGTGATTCGTGCGGCCCTTGATGCGGGGCTCCAGATATCACTTTTACGTGTTGCCTATGCCCGCGCGGGGATGGGACGCGTCGCAGAGCCAGGGCAGCGACGGTTCTGTGATCCCAGCGTGGATTGGGTGCTTCGTGACGTTGAGACACTGCGCTCTCGGTGGAAGCACGATCCGCGAGTTCGCGTGGGAATCGCCCCACATTCGCTTCGTGCCGTCCCGCTTGAGTGGGTCAAAGAGTGCGCTCTCTACGCCCAGCAACACGATCTTCCGTTGCACATGCACGTCAGCGAAGTGCAGGGTGAAGTCGATGAGTGCTTGTCCGAGCACGGCCGTCGCCCGGTGGAGGTCTTGGCTGAGCATGGGATCTTGAGCCCAAGGTTTACCGCCGTGCACGCGACCAACCTGACGGACCAAGAAGCGGTGATCTTTGGCCAAGCTCGAGCGAACATTTGTGCATGCCCGACAACCGAGCGTGATTGCGAGCGAGTATACGGCCTGACCCTTGATTTTCCGTTAAATATCCGGTGTAAACGGTTGTCTCGGCTGGATCAACGGCACCCTG
>JANNCG010000507.1:0-2758 GCA_031386385.1 Myxococcales bacterium | reverse complement strand
CGCTGCCGTCCGGTGAATTTGTGATGCCCATCTCCATGCACTCCATTGCCGGAAGTGTCGCTATGGGCCGCAAGATCGTCGCGATTGATGACGTGTATCACCTGCCGGCAGACGCGCTGTATCAGTTTGATTCAAGCTTCGACAAGCGCGTGGGCTACAAGACCAAGAGCGTCCTTGCGGTCCCCTTGGTGAGCGCCAAAGATGAGGTGATCGGGGTCGTTCAGCTGATCAATCGCAAGCGTGATCCCAGGGATCGTCTGCGTTCACCGACAGACAGCGAGACGATGGTGGTGTCGTTTGATGAGCGCTCGATTGAGCTGGTGGCGTCGCTCGCCGCGCAGGCCGGTGTAGCGCTCGAAAACGCGACACTCTATGAAGAGATTCTCTAAATTCTAGACGGTTTTGTCCGCGCGAGTGTGCAGGCCATTGAGCAGCGAGACCCTACGACTTCGGGACACTCGCAGCGGGTGGCGACCTTGTCGCTTAGGCTTGCCGACGCGGTCACGCTAGCGACGGACGGTCCGTACAAAGACTCGCGATTTACACCCTTTGATTTGCGGCAGATTGAGTACGCTTCACTGCTTCATGACTTTGGCAAAATCGGAGTGCGCGAGCAGGTTTTGGTCAAAGCTAAAAAGCTATATCCGTGGCAGCTTGAGCTTGTTCGTGCGCGGTTTGACCTGCTGTTGCGAACCGTCGAGGCAGAGACGTCTAAGCGACACGTAGACTTGATCTTGCGCAACGCCTCCATTTCAGAGCTGCGCTCAATCGACGATGAGCGCGCGATTCGCATCGCACAGATTGAGTCGGCGTGGGCCCTGGTGCGCGACTCAAACGAGCCCACGGTGTTGCCGCAAGAGGCCAGCTCAAGGCTCGATGACCTCGCGAAGCTGACGTACGTGGACTTGCGAGGCAACACGCAAAACTATCTGGACAACGATGAGCTGCAGTCGCTGCGGGTTCAGCGCGGGTCGCTGACGCACGAAGAGTACAAAGAGATCCAGTCGCACGTGACGCATACGTTTCAGTTTTTATCGCGAATTCCCTGGGGTAAAACCTTCGCCCAGGTCCCGGTCATCGCCGGCTGTCACCACGAAAAACTCAACGGCCGCGGGTATCCAAACGGGCTGAAGGGCGACGCGATTCCGCTGGGGTCACGGATGATGGCGATCGCGGATATCTTTGACGCGCTCACGGCCTCAGACCGGCCATACAAAAAGGCCATTCCTGTGGACCGCGCGCTGGATATCTTAAACACCGAGGTCAAAGATGGCGGGCTTGACGGAGACCTGGTGAAGATCTTCGTTGACTCAGGCGCGTACCGCTCAGTGCTCGCGTAGGGCTAAGGTTGGTGTGCAAGGATTTGACTGGGAGGGGTTCACTCTGTGGCAATGAGTGCTAAGGTCATTTGCAGACCGTTCAATGCCGACAGAAATGATTGCCCTGCTCGTGGTTGGAGCCTTCGCGCTCTTGTTTATCGGTGGCTATGCCGTGCAAAAAAACAATGATCGTGAGAGTGAGATCGATCGGGGTAAGACGCGCAAAGAGACTGAAAGTGTCTGGACCGAGATCGCGCGTCGCACAGGGATGAAGCTGTTGCCTAAGAGCCCCTATGGTCTCGCTCTGCATGGCATGCTCGACAGCACCCCCGTGTGGTTCGCAGAGTATGCCATTGTGGATGGCAGAGACCGGATGTGGGGGCTTCGGGCCGAGCTTCCATCCAGTGAGCTTAGGCTCAGAGTGTGCGAGCCCTTGTCGGAGGGAGTCGAAAAAATCGGTGGATATTCGCACGTGGTTCCGACCGGGGACGAGGATTTTGACCTGATGTATCAGCTGCAAGCGGACGACGCCGTCATGGCGTTTAACGCGATCAGTCGCGCGGCCCGGCAGGCGTTGATGCTCTTGGCCCCTGCGCACTTAGAGGTGAATCAAGGAGTCCTTACGCTCACGTTTGCATTTGAGCAGACAGCCCTTGAAGACGCCCACATTGTGGCCGCCCTTGAGCTTGTTCGCGCGCTCGCTTTGCCCCCAAAGCCTCGCGATCACGCCGTGAACTAAGCTCACGTCACAGGGTCACATCGGTAGCGGAGCAGAGGTCACGCTCAGCGCGTAGTTCATGATCGGGAGCGCGCCCATATTGCCCACGTACGCGTTCATGCACACGGTGTATGTGCCCGCGGGGAGCATCCGGGTCTGGGGGTTTTCGCGGGTGTCCAGGTACGAGCACAGGTTCCACGAGTCGTCATCCTGTGCGATCCGACGACCCATGGAGTCAAAGAGCGTCACGATGGGGTCGGCCATTGCTGGGCAAGCACCGGCACCATCGCTTACGTGAATCACCATCCCGCGCATCGCAGGGAGCGTGAAGTTGAAGCAATCAACGTCCGTCCCGGGCTGCAAACTGCCGCGAATCACCTGCGGAAGTGTGCGAGCCATCCCAGCCATTGCTGGAGTGTTTGGCGCGTCCATCCCTTCAGCAACGGTGGCTCGGCAAACACCAACGGGACCACCGTCAGAGCTGCAAGCTTCCATCCCGCCGCACTTCACTGCAGCGAAGCGTGGATCACAGTTGCCACCGGCCATGGCGACGCCTTGGCAAACGCCAGCCATCATGGGTGTGGTGCAGGTGAGGCTCATGCCACTGCAGCGTGGAGCGCCGTCGACACAGGCAGTCCCTTGGATGGTTCCGCTCGCTTGACAGATAAACGCTGGGGGCGGAGGCATCCCCATCATGGCCATCGCGGGGTTTGCCGCGCAG
>JANNCG010000506.1:0-1721 GCA_031386385.1 Myxococcales bacterium | reverse complement strand
GCTCGTGGTGACATCGCTCGCCGTTGTCCTGGCGGTGGGATCTTGGCTGATTGGCGGCTCACGAGTGCTTGGGCGTGAGTCCGTATGGCAGACTATTGCTGTCCAAAATCCACAGTGGGCTCAGCCCTATCTTGGACTCATTGCAGCCATGAAGACGCGGCACGCACGACAGTCAGAGATTGATTCTGTTGCGGAGAGATGTGCCGAGAGATGCCCAACCGCGGTGGAGTGTCAGTACATTGCAGTCGAGGGAGCCGCTCGGCGATTGGACTGGGAACGACTTCACGCGATCGCGCGAGCGGGTCTTCGTGCACTCCCCAACGACCCGCGCTTGCTGACGGCAGAGAGCCAAGCGCTCACACGGCTCGGGCGAAGTGATGATGAATCGATCGCCTCGTTGAGACGTGCCGCTCAATCGGCACCAGCCAATGAGCAACTCGTCCTAAATCTTGCGCACTCCCTTGAGCGTGCCGGTCGTTATGGGGACGCCGTCGCTGTATTGAACGCGCACTCGACCGCAAATACGCTCGCAACAGAGCAGTTGGTTTCATCGCTTGCGATTCAGGGTCAAAATTGGATCGCGGCGCGCGCTTCTGTTGAGCGGATTTTGTTGCGCGAACCAGAAAATGCGATCGCGAGGCTCAACCTTGGAGTCGTTGAACAGCAGGAGGGGCACTTTAATCGCGCTCGCGAAGCTTACCTTCGAGCCCTTCGAGCGGATCCGCGCAATTTTTCTGCGCGGTACAACTTGGCAAGGTTAGTTCTTGCGGTTGGAGCGACAGATGAGGCCCGTCATCATGCGGAGCAATTACTTGTGGCGAATCCCACAGATCGACGCGCGCAGACTCTTGCGCACGAAATTCAAGATCGGATATTTGCAACAACGGCAGATGCTGGAGTCGGACGCTGACCGTCTATTGAGCAAAAGTGATGTTTTCGCCGAACAAAGCATCGCTTTCGGGAGCGAAGATATCTCCATCCCGAATTGGACCCGCTGCCGACCCTCGGAAGTGTGTCATCCCCTTTCGGCGAAGCGGATTTGCGTTGAGGGGGTCGTACGTTCGCGTGAACAAATCGTTGAATCCATCGCGATTGATGTCGCCAATTACGCCAATGCTCCGTCCAATCGTGCCTCTTGCAGAGTAAATAATTGAGCCCATTGCTGCGATGCCCGCTTGAGACCCCGCAAACCATTCAATTGCTCCCATCTCGTTCATCATCGCGCCCGGAACGCCAAGAAGCGGTAAGCCGACAACGACATCGTCATATCCGTCGCCGTTAAGATCGGTTCCACCCAGTTGCACCAGAGTCGTTCCTCGTGAGTTCAACGTGGTTGACGGCACGGCGGTGATACCATTCATCGATCCGTAGTAGACGTCTGCATTCCCGTCGAGAGTAGATGCCACCATGTCTCCATATCCGTCGCCGTTAGCGTCACCCACATTGGCAAGGTACCGGCCAAAACCGCGCGGGTCTGCCCGAACAAACCGCTGGTGTGATGGGACGCGAAATCCAAGCGCGCGTCCGAGGTAGACAGAAACTACGCTTCGAGCCAACACATCTTGATTGTGACCGCCAATCACCAAATCGGGAATCCGATCTCCGTTTAAATCTCCAGCCGAACGGACTGTTGTTCCGTGGTGTTCTCTGACGTCGGTGCCCACGATGATTTGAAACGGTGCAATTTCAGGTCCTGCGGGACCCCCGCGATAAATGCGGAC
>JANNCG010000499.1:0-7007 GCA_031386385.1 Myxococcales bacterium | reverse complement strand
GGTGGCACCCGGCGTGGTGCTCGAACAGTCTCTCCGCCGCTACATCCAGTCCCCGGCTCTGCGCACTGTGCATGGACGGGAGGGGAGTGAGCAAATAGACCGGCGAAGACTGCACCGATGGGGAGCACCCAACCTTGACGATCGCGTCCAAAAATAGAGCGCATTAGTCGTGGTCTCCTTCAACACGTTGAGCGCTGATTCGCAGTGTGGAGGCAAACTCCGTTTTCAAAAACATCGTCAGTTCGCGAAGTGTCGTATGCGCAGAGCGTAGCTGCGCGGGGTTATTTGCAAGCGCAGCGGACAAGCTCTCACCCTCAATCGCCTCTACGGCAAGCGTTGCGGCCGCGAGTTTTTCGCGAAGTTGCGTCGTGAGTAGCGCTCCCCCCGCGCTGTCGAGCAGATCGTCAAACCCGAGCTCGGCGCCGGCGCTACAGCCCAAGAGTATGCTTCGAGCACCAGCGAGGTTGTTGAGCAGGTGTTGCTTGCCTCGGTCCGCGTACGGAGACTCGACCGCCGTGGGACAGGTCTCGTCCATGCAGTTGACGATCCCAAGTGGCGTGCCGAGTCGAAGGTCTTTGCTGTCAATATCCAAGAAGAACGGGCCTTCAGCGATGGCCGAGAATGCGTTCTGTTGCGACGCAAAGAGTGTACTCTCACGCCCCGCAGAGCTGAGTTGTCCTCGATAGCCGGTGCTTGACTCAAGGCCCCACGCCAGTGCAAGCGCTCGTGCCCGCGACGCCAGGTCCACAGCGGCCCGTTGTGCGTACGCAGCTCTTCGTCGCGTGAGCTCGTCCGCGTCGAGCGCCGACCAAAGTCCCATCGCGTTGATTTGGTGGTCTGGCGGACAGATGTTCGAAGCGTCTGCCGAATACAACAAAAACTCAACCGCCGCGAGCCCACGTACATCGGGCGATAGCGATGCAACGCCCGGCAAATACCCACGCGTCGCGAGTTGAGCTTCGACGAAACATCGGTTGAATGTTGGCCATGAATAAATTTGCTCACGCATTCGCTGACCGCCCGGCGACTGATTGTCCGCCGCAGGACCAAACCTAAGTAGTTCGGCCTGCTGCCAGAGATCAATCGCCGCGACCCACGCAGCGCGGGCTTGTCTCAGCGTCAGCTCGTTTGGCGTCGCTTCGTATGCAGCCGTTGCGATCACAAGCGCATCGGTGCTGCTCTGAAAACGAGCGTACACGTCTGCGGTGCACCGTCCAAAGCTTTGCAAAAGCGCGACTCGATCAAAATTTTGGGTCGCCGGCGTGCAGCCCGCACACATGCCAACCATGACCGCGACAGTGGCGGTTGTAGAAAGTGACATGAGCTCGGCGGGGGTCGTGATTCGAGTCCATGCGCGTGGAGTGGACAGTACACGCCGCGAGTCGCCACTCCGCTTCACAAGATAACGCAACGGCTCCACGAGGAGGGCGAGAGCGTTGTGCGGGGGTGCATCCGCGGTTCCGAAGTGCAGGTGTTCGGGCTTGGTGGACGTGACATAGAGCGTCGCGAACAGGCGATCCCAAAACGCAAACACCGTCCCGAAATTGCGGTTGCTGTGCCGCTTCGCGCAACTGTGGTGTACCTGGTGTTGGGCAGGGCTTATCAGCCAACGCTCAACGATTGGACCGTAGGAGAGCCACACGTGCGAGTGCCGAAGATTTGCGCCACACAACGACCACAGGAGGCCGAGAGCGTCGACAGACAAAAGTTGCCAACCAACCAACGTCGGCCCCGCGAGCCACACAAACAACCCACTCACGGCACCCATCGCGACTGCACCACGGGCACCGTTGATCGCAGCCTCAATTGGGTGAGTGCGATAGAGAGAAAACGGTGTCAGCACTTCTGCGGTGTGATGCACACGATGCACAGCCCACAAGAGCGGAACGCGATGCATCAACCAGTGCGTGATAAATCGCGAAAAATCTTCGAGGACAAACGCGCTGAGCGTAAACAACGCGCCGACGAGCCACGCTGAATTCACCTGCGAATTGAGCACAAAATGCGTCCGAAGCCAGCCTGCCGTGAGCGCAGTGACCAGGAGCGTTGAGACGCCCCATGAGCCAACAAACATCGCGCGCAACAGCGCTTTGGCAAAAATGAGCTGCGCGTCCGCGATCGATGAACGGTGAAGCCATAGCTTTCGTGACGACAGCGCCCGAGCGGTCTTCGCGACACCAATCCCACGCAGAGCCATCACGGCAAAACTCATGAGCACGGCCACGAGCAAAAACGGCGCGAAAACCCGCTTGCTTGGATCAACGAGCAATTGGACGGGCGTCGCGAGGACATCGCGCACGATCGAAGGAACAAACATTGAGAACGAGGCTCCAAAAAACGGGCTCGCAAGAGCGCGGGCAAATTGAGTGATAATGATACTCATACTCAATTATTTTCGCGCTGTCCACTCTTCGCCCGATGGGCTGCTTGGATTCTCAGCCCGGAGCAGTGATCAGATCACACCGTCGCTCGGACGCCGCCGCTAGATCAGCGCACAGTCGCACCGCTTGCGTCCCCTTCTCACGCAGGTGTAGCCGCTGCTTGATTCTCGCGCACGGGCTCGCGCTCCAACATCAACGCCGACGCTTGCAGCTTAAACATGTGCGCATACTCGCCCCCGAGTGTCATGAGTGCGTCGTGGGTGCCCTCCTCCACAATCTTGCCCCCATCAATCACCACAATACGATCAGCCATACGCACGGTCGAAAACCTATGCGTAATCAAGATCGCCGTGCGGTCTTTCTTCAGCTCACGAAAGCGCTCAAAGATCTCATGCTCGCCCTCTGCATCCATCGAAGCGGTTGGCTCATCGAGCACCAAGATCTTACTCTTGCGCATAAAAGCCCTGGCCAACGCGACCCTTTGCCATTGCCCGCCAGAGAGATCATCGCCGCCAAACGCGCGACCTAACGGAGTCTCGAGCCCCTCTTTCAACCGCTCAACAATGCCGCCTGCACCACCGTCTTTGATGGCCGCGTTGACCGCCGGATCGTGATCTTTCTCCGGCAGCCAACCCACCCCCACGTTTTCGCGCATGGTCAGCTGCAGTCGCGCGAAGTCTTGAAAGATCACGCCGACTCTTTTGCGAAGCGAGCTCATCGAGAGCGTAGTGACATCCTCGTTGTTCACAAAAATGGCGCCCGACGTGGGACGAAACAGGCCGACCAAGAGCTTGATGAGCGTGGTTTTTCCGGCGCCGTTTTTGCCTACGAGCGCGATGGTCTCACCCGCACGAATGGTCAACTGAATGTGCGACAGCACCTCACGCTCGCTCCCCGGATAGCGAAAGCTCACGTCCCGCAGCTCAAGTGACGGAGGGCTCTCATCCACAATGTCGTCCCCAAGCGGGTCCGCGCCATCGGGCTCTTCTTCGGGCTCTGCCAAAAACTCAGTCAAATTGCTCATAAACAGGTCGTGCTCGTAGGCCCTCGCGACCGCTGAGAGCGCCCCATGAAGCGCGTCCTGCGCTTGCCGAAAAGACGCCATGTACATGATCGTCGCGCCAATCGTGAGCAGACCTTGCACCGTCCGCGAGATGATAAAAGCGTAGGCGCCGTACAGCGCCAGCGTCCCCACAAGGCCAAGCGCAAAGGTCCAAAACGACCGCCGCCGCGCGAGCTGCCGCTCTTCACTCTGAAAGGACAACAAGATGTCCCGATACTTGTCCCGCAACCACCCCGCGAGCTGAAACAGCTTCACCTCTTTCACCGACTGCTCCGTGGTCAACACGGCCTCTAGGTAGAAGCTCTTGCGGTTGCGCATCGTGCGGGATTTTTGCAGCAAAAATGCTTCACGAGCAAACCGTGCTTCTGCGAAAAACGGCGGGACTGCGGTGAGGATAATCATGGCAAGCGCCCACGGCCCCAAGACACTCAACAGCGCGACAAGACCGGACAGCAAGACTCCCTGGCGTACGAGTGTGAGGACTTGGTTAACCAGATCTAACGGTCGCGAAGAGGCCTCTCGCCTCGCTTGTGTGAGCAGGTTGACGAAGCGAGGGTCTTCAAAGCGCGCATACGAGACTCTGGCTGCTTTATCGAGCAACAGCAGGTTGACGTGCAGGCCCAGCTTGGTGCGCAAAATGAGCTGCGCGTACGAGCTCGCCTGCAACACAATGGCGAGCGTCACAGCGAGCGCAAACTCAAGCGCCACCCAGCGCCACACCATCGAGAGGGGCTGGTGCCGAGTGATGGCGTCCACGATGAGCTTGCCCACATACGTCACAGCGACAAAGCTCAAGGCTTCAAGGACGCGACCGAGCAAGAGCCACCAGAGCAGGGTCGAGTCTACCGCGCGGACCATCGCGAGGGCTTGGCGAGCGTGCGAGATAACACGCGAAATATCTTTGAGGCGAAAGGAGTTAGGCGGTGCGGTGGGCTCTTGCGAGGCGAGTTGGACGGTCATGAAGCAACGCGCAGTATGGGGCCACGAGGCAGAATTTGGCAGCCTGAATACTGCGTTGACTTCGCGGTTGCGGTACCATCCCTGCACGACAATGCCCGCAGGAATCTCAATTCACACAAAACTCTTCGGCGACGCGATTAAGAAGTACTACGACACCTTTCCGGCGGTGACCGTGAAGGCCATCCAGATTGATCCGCCGCGCAAGGGGCTCAAGACGATGCGCGACGAGCTGCTAGGAATCGAGGTCGCGGATGAGGACTATGACGCGCACGGGATTCCGACGCTTGAGAGGGTGGGCTTGAAGGCGCTGCATATGGGCAGCCCGATGGAGGATCCCAATGAGCGATTTGACAGCCCCGCTGCAGCGCGAGCTGAGCTTCAGCAAGCCTTTGGCGATCGGCTGATCAGCCTTGTGAACTGGGGCGATCCCACAACGGACGAGGCGCTCTCGCGCTTTTGCTCGCAAGGCTTAGCAGCACATCGCGTAGTCAAATGGCACGATAAGTTGGTCGTCGATCTTGAGGGGCTGCTTGACTACGAGGTCCGCCCTGGCTTCGCTCGCTACGGGGCCAAGCTCACGATGGATGAGAACTTTCGCCCGCTCACAATTGAGCGCTCAGGGCGAACGTACACGCCCCAACACGCGCAGTGGGAGCTGGCAAAGCTCTGGTTTCGCGCGGCGGTGGCGCTTGATGTCACCGTGCGCGACCACGCAGTGACGTGCCACTTGATGGTGTCCAACGCGGGGGTGATCGCGACGCGCAAGATGCTCTCGCCTGACCATCCGCTGAGACGGCTGTTGCTACCCTTTCAGTACCGTACTCCAACGATTAACCGAGACGGACTCTTGACCTTGGTCGGCGAGCGCGCAGTGTTTCACCGGCTGTTTGGACTGACGTGGGATTCGCTCAAGCGCTTGTACGCAAACGCTACACGGTCCTTTCGATTTTTGACCTTCGATCAAGACCTCTATCGCCGTGGAATGCGCGAGGTCACCAACTCGGTCTACCACACCGATGGGATGGCCTTTTGGAAGCTCATCACCTCGTTTGTCGACGACTATGTGGCCAGCACCCGCGCCACCTGGACCGCGCAGGACATGAGCGAGATCAAAGACTGGGACGCGCAGCTGCATGCGATTTTGCCCGGAGATATTCCAAGCGCGACGGACGATCGCGATGGGACACTCGCAAACCTTCGCACACTCGCGAGCTACTTCATCTTTAACGCGACGGGCTATCACGAGCAAGTGGGCGGAGGCATCGCGGACTATCTCGCGGACCATCGGTTTGCCTCGCCCGTGGTTTGGGATCGGGATAACTTTGACGACGCCCTGCCAGGACGAAATACGATGTATCAGGGATATATGTTAGGCGTATTGACAAACCTAAAAATGCCCCGGATCAGCGACGACGTGGCATGGTTGTTTCGCGACGCCACCGCGCGCGCAACGGTGGAGAAGTTCACCCGCAGCGTGCGCAAATTTGATAGCGAAATTGCGGCAAAAAACGAGCGACGACCGCAGCCATGCTACACTTTTGCGCCTCGGTATATTGAGCTCTCAGTCTCGCTTTAGCTGCTATGAAAAATTGGATCTCCCGCGCGCTGCTCGGCACTTCGTTTTCTCTGTTGATTCACGTTTCTTCAGCCGACGCGCAGGTGATGGTGAACCGGCCTTTTTGTTTCAGTCCTGCGTGTGGGGGCATGTTAGACACCTTTGCAGCGGGCGCAGCGCCGATACCGACCGCAGGGGACTGGGCAACGGTGCATTGGCCTCGGGGACTTGCACGCGCTCCGAATGCCAGCGAGCACGCGGTGTACCTCGATTTCGCAGCGATTGAACCGGCTGCAGGGATCCTGGGCGTTCGCGTCACGATGCCCAATGGCTTGCCGAACCTCGCACTCCCAGCGACACCTTTTGCGATGGCCCTACGACCGCCGATGAACGCGCTGTTTACCGCGTCGGTGACCCGCGTGGGAGGGACTCGGGTTCATGTGAACGCGGCAGGAGCGAGCACTAATTTTCCTGGAGAGTTTTCGGACCCATCGGTCGGGTGCTTAGAAGCAGGATGTATCGCGGCCGTCGCCGAGACGTCCAACGCGCTGACCGTTCTGTCGAGCTTTCCGGGGCCAGTGGTCGTCCCGACACGACTCCCCATGGGTGCACCCCCAGGAGCCCGCGCGTCTCGACCAGCGATCGTGCCCGTCGGTACCGTCGAGTTTGCGATTTTGCAGCACGTGTATGATCAGGGCACCCGGAGCGCGATTGGGATTCGGTTGACCAACCTCGTGTTCGACCGCCCGCGCAACGTAGTTGTCCCTGCGGATCTCGGCACGATTACGGTGCGCCCAAACCAACCCAATTTCATTGGCAATATTGCAGCGACCAAGGCGAATGCAAACTATGTAGTCGTCGCGGCAGCGGCGAATGATGGCGTGGAGACGCGCGTCACCATGATGACTCTGCGCCATTCCTTTCAGTTTCCAGCGACCGTGAATGATGCGGTAGAGTTTATACTGCCCGCAAGGAGCACGCCCTTTATCGGGTTGGCCCGCTCTGCGGGATCCGTCGTGTTCACCGTACGCACCCAGCCTGGCGACAG
>JANNCG010000493.1:0-3574 GCA_031386385.1 Myxococcales bacterium | reverse complement strand
CTGTCGGGTGGACTCGATCGAAGGCGCGGAGCGGACGTCGATCGGCCGTGCACGTGTGGTCGATAGCGCCACAAACGCGAAGCTGCAAGTGAGCTTTTTCGGGCCCTTTTGGGGTGACTACTGGATCATCGATCTGTCCGATGACTACTCCTACGCGGTTGTCGGCCACCCTGGTCGGGACTACCTCTGGATTCTGTCGCGCACTGCAACGATGGCCGAGGCAACATTCAGCGAAATCATCGATCGCCTCCGGGCTCAGGGATACGAGACATCAAGGCTCGTACGAACATTACAAGCACCAGTACCTGCGGGTTCTGCTCGCGAATAACGGTTAGAAAATAGGTTCTTTATGGCTCACTACGTCACGTCTGTCGCCACGCCAATGTCTGCTGCGAGTGCATTTGCATACATGGCGGATGTCACTCACTTCGTCGAATGGGATCCCGGTGTAAAGCGCGCAGTCCGCGTCGCTGGTGACGGCGCTGGTGTCGGCACAGCGTATGATCTGACGGTCCAAGCCGGCGGCACTACGGTGATGCGCTACGAGGTCAAGGAGTACGCGCCGCCTCGTCGCATCCTTCTGGTGTCGCGCACGACATTTCTCACGTCAGTGGATGAGATCAGGGTCCAAGAGAGCGGCAGCGGTTGCATCGTGACCTACGACGCAAAGCTCACGCTTAACGGACTACTGGGCGTGTTCGACCCGCTCTTGCGTTTGGCCTTTCGGCTCATCGGAGATCGCGCCGCGTCTGGACTCAGGCGGGTGCTTTCGGGCAAGGCCGTGCTGCGATGAGCTTTGTCGCTGATTGCATAGACTCGGCGCTGGAGTGGAGCGTCGTTGGCAGCTTCACCCGCATCGGCTCGGGGCTTAGGCGTCGGCTAGATCACTGGACGCCACTCGATCATCCAAGCCTTGGCGGTCGCGTCGTGGTGATCACTGGCGCGACCTCTGGGCTCGGGCTTGAGGCAGCAGAGGTCTTTGCACAACTGGGCGCGACCGTGGAGATCATCGCACGCAACCGCGAGAAGGCCGAGCTCACTTGCGCCGAGCTACGGCAGAAGACAGGCAACCCGAATGTCGGCTTCGTGCTTGCTGACAGCGGAGATCTGGTGGCCCTTCGAGGCGCGGCTTCGGACATCATGACGCGACACCCAGCAATCCACGTGCTGATTCACAACGCGGGCGCGCTCGACGACGTCCGAAAGACGAGCCCACAAGGCATCGAGCAGACGGTCGCGAGCCAGGTTGTTGGACCGTTTTTGCTCACTGCGCTCTTGCTCCCTGCGTTGCGGGCTGGCGCGCCTGCACGTGTGCTGTGGGTATCGTCTGGTGGGATGTACAGCGAGCCGTTGTCCGTCGATCAGCTAGAGATGTCCTTGGCCGACTACAACGGCACCACGGCTTACGCTCGCGCAAAGCGCGCCCAGGTGACGCTCACCGAACTGTGGGCCAAGCGGCTCGCTGACGATCGGATATCGGTGCACTCGATGCACCCCGGCTGGGCCGATACACCGGGTGTCGCGCGGTCGCTCCCGACGTTTCGCCGCGTTACAGGGCCGTTGCTGCGAACACCGGCAGAGGGGGCCGACACGCTGATCTGGTTGGCTATCGATGAGGGAGCACCGCTGCAGCAGAGCGGCCTTTTTTGGCACGATCGGCGACCGCGCCCCGTGCACCGTTTTGCGCGCACCAGACGCGCCGATACGCAACTAGAGCGTGAGCGACTGTGGGACTGGGCTGTGCAAAAGAGCGGCGTGGTGCTCTGAGGACGCGAACCATGCTGGCGGTGCCGCAGCTGCATCAGTGCATGGATCACAGCTTCACGATGCTGTGATGATGGCTGCTTGTTGGGGTCCTCGGTCCCACGGACCATCCATGAACAAACGTTGAGCGCAGCAGGATTTGCAGGATTAACGCACCGCGTTTGACGCGTTTCTAGAGCGCTCTAGACTGCACCCCGCGCGCGGTGCAATTCAGAAAGTCGTCCGCACGTTCACTTGATCGACGACCCGCGTGACACCTGGGACTGCCCATGCGGCGTTCGTGGCGACTTCGACGGCCTGCCACGATGAGGCGGTGCCCGTGAGCGTCACTGTGCCATCGTAACTGGTGATCTGAATTGCGTTGGTGTCATTGATTGCCTGCCGGTGCAGTGCTGCCTGAATCTTGGCCTTGATCTGCATCGCGGACGATTGCGGCTTCACAGTGATGGCGTTGTTGATCCCGACCACGCCCGTCACATAATTGACAGCGCGTTCAGCAGCTTCGCGCTCGAACTTCCACGTGACCTCTCCTTCGAGGCTCACAATCCCGTTCTGCACCTTCGCAATGACAGACTCTGGCGTAAAAACGTCCAACTCAAACGCGCACTGAATCGCCGCAGCGATTTCTGAATCTGTGCGCTTGCACTCGGACACGACCTTGGGCGCTTGATTCTGCGCGACGGTGCGAGTACTTGAGATACTATTGGTTGCCTGTTTCTCAAGCGCCTTTTGCGGGGAAGGGCTCGCGACTCCCTGGAGCGCGCCGGCGCCTGCGTCTTCACTGACGCGGCTCAGAACGGGGCTGCATTTCGGGTCCCAACCGAGATCGGTTTCGATGTCCTGATTCCACTGGCTAAGTGTCTTCTTCATGAGGAGGATTCTTGTGTGATTGGGGGGTTGGTTGGAGAGAATGCCGACCACGCTTCCGCAAGGGGCATCGGCAAGTAGACACTACGCAATATGCGCGCCGCTCTCTCTGGTTCGTCTCCGAATAGCCATTTCGCTGCGCTGCGAGCGCCCCACGGAGTCTGCATGGTCCCCCGAAACGTCCGAGAGAATCCTCGCTGATCGCCGTCAAACTGACTGCGATCGTCGGTCGTTTCGAATGGTTGTCAGCGCTCAAGAGCAGGTTCAACGGCCAGATGTGACAGCGCCGAAGAGGACTCTTGGCAACTTCCTGGGCAAAGTTGATGGTGGTGGCACAGGCTGAGCCCTAACGCGCGCTCTGCCCAAGCATCGCATGGGTGCGGCTGAAGCGTTCGCTCAGTGTTCGCTGCACAATCCGTTAGCGCAAACGCTGCATTCACAGAGTCGGTGCACAGAGCAGCGGGAGTGAGACGTGGTATGTTCCGTGCTTCACCGCGGTCATGCAAAAATACTGGGCCGTCTTCGCGACGGTCGTGCTGCTCTCGTTCGCAGTCCTCGGCTGGACTGGCGTCCGTATCTACCAATCGGCGCCCCCAATCCCTGATCGCGTCGTCACTACGGAGGGGCGCGAGATCATTCGGCGCGGAGAAATCAGCGCTGGACAGAACGTCTGGCAGGCGCTCGGCGGCATGCAGATGGGCTCAGTGTGGGGACACGGAAGCTACGTCGCCCCGGACTGGACGGCCGATTGGTTGCACCGCGAAGCGCTGTTTGTTCTCGACAGTTGGTCACGCGCCGAACATGGACGTCGATGGGATGATCTCAATGAAGAAAATCGCGCGGGTTTGTCACGGCGACTTGCGGACCGAATGAACGCCTCTTCCTATGATCCGGCGACCGGTGTGCTCACGATTGAGCCTGTCCGCGCCGCTGCCTTCGACGC
>JANNCG010000492.1:0-2935 GCA_031386385.1 Myxococcales bacterium | reverse complement strand
GGCTGCCGAGAGTCAACCCACAGCTGCCGTGACAGGCGGCGTCCAGCTTGAAGAAGTCCCCACTTCCTTGCTTGTGGCGGGCGATAATCGAGTCCGCTTTTTGGCAACCGATACGCTGACATCCGCGGGATATCGCGTTCAAAATGTGAGCCTGCTTTGCGCGCGGGACGCTTCAATGCATGGCGCAGACCGTGCGACCCCTGAGCACGCGCTGGTCGACGACGATCGCACAACGGGACTGCAAGGATCTACGCAGTCGAGCATCGGGCCACTGAGCTGGAACTTTGGTCACGTCGCACAGGTCCACTCCGCAGCATTTTTCTTGGGCGACGCCTCACGCGGTGTGATCACGTTGCGCGCCGAGGGCTCAACCGTACGCCATCGCATCACCCTCGACGGCCGCGCTCCGGGTTGGAACTCTGTTCTGGTGCCCGATGATTTTGCCATCGGGTCACGGGTCTGGGTTGAAACACATCTTGAGCGTGAGAGCACCGGGCGGGTGTCTGAGGTTCGTCTCGCGGCGTCGCCAGTTGAGTCTGAAGCGCCCTCGCCGCAGCTTGTCGTGACGTACCCGCATCACGGCGAGTGCCTGGACAGCAAACTTCATGTACGTGGTTTTTTGCAGGGTGTCGTGAATCCGCAAGAGTGGTCAGTGCGTGTTCTCACGGAGACGCAGACAGCGGGCAGTCACGGACTCTTTGCGCTTACAGCAGAGAATCCGCCAGAGGACTTAGTTGAGCTTGAGGTCGTGGCAACGGGACCGGCGAGCGCCGGGGCTGGCACCCAACGCATCGCGACAGTGATTCCCTTTTCGCGCTGTGGAGCCGCACCAATCGCGACTGCAGCGAGTGCACGTGAAGACGTCGGCGCTCCATTTGGTGTCTGGGTTCAGCCCGATCGCGCAGCGGTGTTGGATGCCGGAGACTTTAGACTTGAGATCCCACGCGGTGCGGTTGCACGCACAACGAGAGTTACCGTGCGACCACTCGCACAATCAGAAGTGGCAGCCTTGGACACAAGCCACGGGATGACCAACGTGACCCGCGGCGGCCGGGCCTTTCGGTTGGGTCCACACCCGATGCAGTTTTTGGCACCACTAAAGATCACCATTCCGGTGAACACATCCGCAATTCCATCCGGAAAAACACAGGACGATGTTGGCGTCTACTTTTTTGACGAGGTGAGTGGGCAGTGGCGAGATGTTGCACGTGATCTGACAGTTAGACCCGAGTCGGTGACAGCGGTGACCGATCACTTCACCGATTTTATCGCCGCGACAGGGGTGTCGCCAGAGGGCGGCGAAGGAGGCGCGGGCAACCAGAACGCGATGGGTTCTGACAGCGGCGGAGATCCACTCGCTGGGGTCGCGCTGATTCCGGCACCTCAAGCCGGCGCGACTGGAGACGCCAACACGGGGTTCGCGATCCAAATGCCACCTGGTAGGCACGGGATGCAGCCAAGCCTCTCAGTGAGCTACTCAAGCGCATCGGGAGGTGGCTTTCTAGGCGTTGGTTGGAGCTTGCCACTGTCGTCCATCACGATTGATACGCGGTTTGGTGTGCCCAATTACAGGGACGAGCCAACGTACATGCTCGACGGTCAACAGTTGGTGTTTGCCGAGCAGATCGCACCACTCGTCGATCGATTTGAACCACGAGTCACTGGCGGCAACCGCCGAATTGTTCGCTATCGCCTCGGTGGAGTCATTCACTGGGAGGTGACCGAGCCCTCGGGCACCCGATCGACCTACGGATCGACGGCAAACTCTCGACTTTGCGCTGGAGCGAACAGCACCGTGTTGCGCGCGCCGTTGGACCAACCCGCACAGTTTGACCGTTGCAGTACCTGGGCGATCGCGAGGTCGCTCGACACCTACGGCAACTACGTTTCGTACAGCTATGAACAGGCCCAGGGAGTCTTTAACACTAACGGAGTCGCTGAGCCGTGGGTTCAGATGTACCCAAAGAGAATCTCGTACACTGGGCACCAGTTGTCTGAAGCCTTTCAAGATTTGCAGCCCTACTACCACATCTTGTTCTCACGAGAAGCTGGTCGATCTGATGTGCAAATTAGCGGGCGAAGTGGATATTTAGTGCGCACAGACTCGCTGCTGTCACGAGTCGATGTGGTCGCTGGAGGCAACGTCGTTGGCGACCAGGTGTTTGGATCTTAGCTGGTGCGCCGCTACGCGTTTCACTACACCACAGGCGACTTCAACAAGACGTTGTTGGATTTTGTCAGCGTGCATGGGCGCGAAGAAGGCGAGCTCTATCGTCACTCGTTTGAGTACACAGCCGCGCAACGCAATGCCAACTCTGAGCTTGGTTTTTCGCACACCACGCGATGGTCTGACCCACCCCCCTTGTCGCTAGATTTTGGTCACGGTGAATCCGGCGGATTCGGCGGAAACATTGGCGTCGGCGACCCGCTATTTATCGCTCGGGGCGGCGTGGGTGTGGGCTATCAGCGCCATGGCGGCCACACCTCGTCCGTCAACGTGGACGTGAACGGCGACGGGCTCCCAGACTATCTATCGGACGACGGCCAGTTGTTTCTCAATGAGTTTACCGACCCAGACCTGCGAAACAACGGGACTCTGCGCAACAGCTCACTGCTGAGCACTGGGACGTCGCTGCAAGACGAACGTACCGACGTGTTGCCCATTGATTTTGGTGGCTACTATCGTGGGATTGAGGGGGCTGCGTTTAACGGAGTCGTGGGGTTAACGCTGGTTCACCAGTGGAATTTGACGGACCGAATTGTTACCGATGTCGATGGTGACGGTCGCATCGATTTGATCAACGGCCCCATCGATATTGGTGGGGGATTCTCAGAGCTTCGTGTGCGCAGCAACCCATTTGCGCAAGGCTCAAGCCCGTCAACATTTGGGATCCCTGGGCCTGGCAGCCAGCCGCCAACACACAACTACACCCTT
>JANNCG010000731.1:0-4342 GCA_031386385.1 Myxococcales bacterium | reverse complement strand
GTCAGCAATCACCCATCGGACAACTCTTTCGGTGCTGTCCTGGACGATCTCAACAACACGGCCTGCGAAAATCCAGAAGTGGGAACAATTGAAGAGGACATATTCGCCATTACTGGGCAAGTGGTGGGACCTGTATTCCATACTGTTGTTGTCCTGTATTTTGGAAGTCTTTGCAACGATCGCTCATGCGTCGCAGCGTCGCCCCGTTGCATCCGCCTTAAATAACTTTTGCCCAGCGCTTGATGAAACCGTCGTCCCTCCAGATTGGCATGACCATCCTTTGCACGCTCCCAACGGTCGCGCCTCAGTTGCTATGTAATTGTTCGAGCCACGAGTTCGACGCTGGCTTATGAGCAAAGTTCGTCTGTGTTGTGTGAGATGTGCAACCGTAGAAATTCTCTGCCTGCGCGAGCAAGCGGCGATTTAGGAGTTGATCACCTGTTGGGTTGTGGAGTGACGGATCTTGTTTTTTTGAGGGGCATTTATGTTGTAATTTTGGCCAAATACTGAAAACCCCAGCCCTGGGTTCGAATTTGTTTTGGCTGAAAAAGCAGTATCTTCGCTTTGCTGATTTTATGCTGTAATTCAGCTGGCCAATCACGGCATTGCTCACCGTGTTCGTTCGTTCGCAGTTTTCGGCTTCGCTCTCGCCACTCTCAACTCGGAGCAAACTCTTTCGGATTGATCCCTGCGCTCTCTAACGCGCGCTCAATCTCTCGCTGTTGCATCTGAAGTGCCTCTCGCTCGCGGTCCACGCCCAGCGTATCGCTCAGCTCTGTCGCCAGCGCGTGTGCATCATCCACCAACTTACGCAGCTTCTTCAGCTTCGTCGCGTTGGTCCCATCCACCGCCGGAAGCCCACTAAACGCCGCCGTTG
Organism: Myxococcales bacterium; assembly: GCA_031386385.1. Taxonomy (GTDB): domain Bacteria; phylum Myxococcota_A; class Polyangia; order Polyangiales; genus JANNCG01. The sequence continues at coordinate 3,465 of JANNCG010000731.1, read as the reverse complement.
TTGCGGTCAAATCCGTCGCGATCACATGCAGCGTATCGCGCGTCCGCTCAATCCCACCAAACGCTTCGAGCCGCTGCTGCACCGAGCCCAGCTCTCGCTCGGCCTTCTCGCGAATCGCCGTGCGCACGAAATCATTGAGCGCGGGCTTATTGTTGGTTGTTGTCGCCGTTGTTGCGCTCGTCGCGGTTGTCCCACTGGGTGTGGGTCCCATCGCGCCATTGGCCGACAGGATTGCGTTTGCGATGGATGCGCTTGAGGGGGTGTGGCCGTTGGTGGCCTTTTCGTTGAGTTTGGTCATTGGGTGTTTGGTGCTCTAGGTCTAACACGCACAACACGCTCTGTCGCATCCGCGCACCCTCTGTTTGGACAGCGAATGACCCTCACTCTACGTGGATTTTTTCAGGACCATTCTCTGGAGCCCTTCGTCGATGTGCACCCGTGGCGCGTAGTCCAGATCGTGGCGCGCGCAGCGAGGATCTAAGCTCGTTGCCACGCCAAACATCGCCAGCTCGGTGCGCGAGAGCTCATTGGTGCTCTGGTGAAGCGCGCGCAGGACGGCCGCAGCGCGATAGGGCAACATCCCCGAGCGGGGGCCCTTGAGACCGTTAGCGACCAACAAACGCGTGAGAAATTTGCGCGCGGTGATGAGGTCTTCATCGATGATCCAGTAGACGTTTCCTGCGATTTTATCGGTCTTGGCGGCGGCGACAAAGGCGAGGGCGAGGTTTTCGATGTGCGTGGTGCAAAAGCTCACGTCCCCACCACCCGGAAGATTCAGCGCGCCCTTTTCGCTCAAGAATTTTAATCGTGGAAGGGACTCATCGTCATCGTCGCCCCACACATACGAGGTCCTGAGTGCGACCCCTTCAATCGACGAGGTGAGCGCCAATCCCTCTGCGACAGACATCATCTCGTCCCAAGGTGAGAGCCACTTGGTGCTGTGCGCGATAGTCTCAGACACGTTGCGCCGCTCGTCACCATCCGAGGTCACCCGATCGGACGAGCGAAACAAAACCCTCTTCACGCCCGCTTTTTTTGCACACGCAAGGACCACTTCGGTGTGCACCAGCACGTCTGTTTCGCACTCTTTGCGGGACAAACTCCAGGGGTTGCCCACATCGGTGTGTGCGACAATCGAGCAGCCCTCCATGAGCTCTATGAGGGCCTCTTCAGGGTCACTCCATGAGTGTTTAACCAGCTTCACATCAGGAGCGTGTTCAACGAGCGCGCGGCTTGATGGCTGCTCGGGGTCTGCCACAAGCGCTCGCACTTGGTGGCCACTGAGAGAGGCTTCGCGGGCGATGGTGCGGCCGATGGCACGATCGCAGCCTGTGATGAGCCATTGCATGGATGCTGCTTTGACAAATACAGGGGTAGAAAAGTTCTCGCAAAATAATAGAGATCGCTTACGGTAAAAGCCTCCCGTGAGTCTCTTTAGTGATTTCTCGTTTGCCTTGCTCGCTCAAAACCTCAGCGCTTCCAACGCGCTGCATCCCACGTCTGAGTGGGGGCAGGTGACGCTTCGGTTTGTGCTCAACGCGCTGGCATTGGTGGTGACGGTGGGGCTGACGGCGTTGTTTTTAAGGCTCGTTCCGTGGACTGAGCGGTGGGTGCTGCGGAGGGCAGTGCGAAGGCCCGACGGGCAGAGCGCGACGGCCACTGAGCTGGATATGCAAGCCAGGGTGCACACGCTCACCACTGTGGTGGGCTCGCTCACCCGAGTAGTGGTGTTCTCGATCGCGTCCATTATGATTTTGGGCCAACTTGGTGTCGAGATTAAGCCCCTTCTTGCCGGCGCTGGAATCGCCGGTGTCGCCGTTGGTTTTGGCGCTCAGTCCATCGTGAAAGATTTTTTCGCAGGATTTTTTATCCTGCTCGAAGATCAGTTTGACGTCGGCGATACGGTGACTATTGGGACCACCACGGGCGTGGTTGAGCGCATCACGCTTCGCATCACTGTCTTGAGAGATCAAAACGGAACCGCGTATTTCATCCCCAACTCCGCCATCGCTCTGGTCGCTAACCGCACGCATGACTGGTCACGTGTGGCTGTTGAGTTTCTTATGGCGCCGAAAGTGAGTATCGAAAAAGCTAGTGAATTGCTTGATAAAGTAAAAGCTCGTGCGCAAGACCATGAGCAGTTTGCAGAGAACCACCGAGAGTCCATTCAGGTCGAAGGCCCCAATGAGCTTGAGGGCGGCGCCACCCGTTGGATGGTCAGCGTGAAGGCGCCCCCGCTGCAAGCTCCGGTCTTTAAGCGCGCGTTGGTCTCAGTGACGCACCAAGTGCTGAGCGAAGAGGGCTTTGCTCCCGATGCGCTTGGACGAATTTGCAATTGAGTCGTGGCGCTCTTCAAGGCAGCCTTTACACTTAGGCGATTGCTCCACCAAGTGGGTGGGGGCGACAAACGATTGACGAGGTTATTTTGCGCGGTTTAGGCATATCAGAGTTGTTTTCGTTCGTTGTGGCTACCTTGATGGCGTGTCTGATTCCGGTGCTGACGTTGGCTGGGATGCTGTCGCGCCACCACGGGTCGTGGGCGCCGCACTATCAAAAAGAAGAGCACCTTGCGACCGCAGGCGAGGGCGCTTTTCGCACCACTGAAGTGAAGACAAGCCAGTGGAAGGTGGTCGGCAATGGTCTGCCCGTGCTTGTGGCGATCGCTGCTTTTACCAGCTTTTTTGTTGCGCAAATGGTGCTCCCTGCGGCGCCGGCGGCGCTGTTAGGATTGGTCATTGGGCTTGACGGTGGAGGGTCGAACCAGAAGACATGGTTGGTCTTGTACGCGCTCTCGTTTTTTCCGGGTGCCGTGTGTGCCATTCAAACAGGACGCGCCGGGCTCGCGCTGCTTCGCGGCAACCGCTTCGCCGCCACATCCGCCATCCGATGGAACTCGATCCTCAACCTCGGCTACAACATGCTCTTCGCCGGCGGAGTCGCGTTTGCCAAATTCTCAGGCGTCCGAGACCTTGAGTTCGCGTATGTGGGTCTGGCGTACGCAGCCGTCGTTGTGACCCACACGATCTTTGTGCACGCCGTTTTCAGTGGCTACCAAGAGCGCTTCGTCGCTTCTTAACTAAAACGTTCCGCCGCAGTTAATCCCAGTCATATTGAGCCACGGGGCACAGTGCACTCGAACGGCGGACGCTTGCACAGGGGTACGGCTGGGAGGTTGTCCCGCGGGTTGCGCTGCAGGAGTCGCGCGCTCGGCACTTCGGCCACTCATGCTGACGCCAAGCAACACGGCTCCCGTGATGATGGCTGCACCACCGACGGCGTACCCAGCGATGGCAACGTACCCAAAAGTATTGGCAGCGTTGAAGTTTGTGCCACAGGTGTCCATGCGTGTGGGAAGAACGCCATTGACAGGCGTCTGAAGCAAGCAACGTGTGTCGTCATTAAACAGGGCAATTTGCTGCTCACGAAGAAAGCTCATCGCTACCCCAACGCCCACTACTGCGACGC
>JANNCG010000489.1:0-7075 GCA_031386385.1 Myxococcales bacterium | reverse complement strand
AAGAAGCTAAGCCCTCATCACGCCGCTCAAAATCCCCTACGGTCGCGGCGCCACGAGCGGCGCTTCAGGGTTCGGAGGTGTCTGCCCTTCCACGTCGGCAAAATCTTCTGTGACCTGTTCACGCATCCCACCAAGATCACCCACAACGCGATCGTCGCCGTCGGCGAAAAAGCTCTCTTCATCCAGCGAGTACACTCTGACTGTGCGCCGATCGGCAACGCCCACCGATGCGCCATCCATGTCCTCTGTGCGACGAAGGGTACTTTGCCACGCGCGCTCTAACGGCTCGCGCAAATCAAGAACCCAAGCTTGTGTGCGATCACCTACGCGCAGCTGACTCTGCTGGGTCCACGTCGTGATGGCGCTCACACCAGGAGCAAGAATGACCGTCGGTTTTTGCTTGGTGCGGATCTCTTCGTAGCTGATGGTGCCGTCACTCGCTCGGCGAGTGACGGTGATAAACGGCGTGCGAAACTCGTACACCCGAGTGTCGTACTTTACACCCGCTGGCGAAGGGGTTCCGATGCGGCGCCAGGCTCGAATGGGGGCGTTCTGTGCGTCGAGCACTATCTCGGCATCCACCACGACTTGCGGGGTCTCTCGATGAACCTGCACGACGCGATGACATCCGCGAACGCGCAGACGAAACCGCTCCCAAGCACCGCGATCAATCCCCTCGGGCAGCGCACGAAGCCGCGTGCTCGCGACGACGTTATCGGGGACTTCCGTCGGCCCCGGTTCGTGATAGTCCGCACAGCGCGGATACGGCAGCTGCGCAACGCTCGACACTTCAAAGTGCACACGCTTACGAAAGCGGCGAGCTATGCCCGCAATATTGATCAGCACAAACACCACCGCCAGTCCCAGCAGAGCAAACTTTCTCCGCGTGTTGAGGGGCTCTGGCGTTGGGTGTTTGGGCTCAGTGATGCGCGGCTCCGTGAGCGGCGGCGCTGGGTGCTGCACTTCCATGAGCACTACCATGGGCCGCAGCCCCTGCGTCGTCAATGAACTGCACAAAGCCACCAGGCGCTTGCAGTCCAGTGCGCTCTTGAATCCGAACCATGTTGTCGACATCCACTTTGCCGCGGGTGTCCAAGTCATCAAGAGTGAAGGTCAGCATGACGCCCAAGAAGACAAACGCCATGATGAAGATAAAAGTATGAAGGCCCTTGTCGTACTTCAAGTGCATGAAGAACGTCGCGACGAGCGAGGCTTTCACCGTCGCAATCGCGATCGCGATGGCCGTGTTTGCGCTTCCAAAGTCGTAGTAGCTCGCCTTGACGGTGATCACTGTCAGGACAATCAAAACGCAGAAGATCGCCACCATAAATCCAAGGCCTGAGATGTGCGGGTGAACCGCACCGTCGTCATGCCCGTGATCGTGCCCGTGCCCGTGATCGTGATCGTGTGATTCGCTTTTTTCTGATGCCATCGCTTTAACCTACAAGATAGAGCAGCGGGAAGAGATAGATCCAAACCAAGTCCACCAAGTGCCAGTACAGCGCACCGACTTCAACAGCGGTAAAGTACTGCGGCGAAAACTCGCCGTTCATGTTGCGCTTGAGAATCCAGCCGAGAATGCAAATCCCAATGACGACGTGGAGCATGTGAAGCCCTGTCATCATGAAGTAGAGCGAGAAGAAGATGTTCGCTCGGTGGGGCAGGACGTGCCCCTCGTGTGCATGTTGCATCAAGTGCGCAGTGAAGTATCGACCTGGCAAAAGCCCGTCGTGAAACTTGTGCGAATACTCGAAGTACTTGACGACAATAAACACACCGGCGCACAAAATGGTCGTCGCCAACCACATGGAGGTTTCTTTTTTCTTGCCGAGCTGACTCGAACGAACGGCCAGCGCGGCCGTCAGCGAGCTGAACAGAAGAACAACGGTGTTCACCGCGCCCATCACGCGATCGAGCCGATGATGCGCTGCGAGAAAGACTGAAGGCTCTTGGCCCTTGTAGATCAAGTATCCGACGAACAAGCCGCCGAACATCAGGATCTCGGTCGCAATGAAGACCCACATGCCAAACTTGGCAGTGTCAAACTGTTGCTCCGCGTTATCGAAGTGGTGTTGGACAAACTTTGGCTGGTCGCCGTGTGATGCGCTCGACATAGTTACGCTCCTTTAACCCTTCTTCTCCGCATCCTCAGGAAAGCCGTCGAACAGCTCTTCGTCAGTGCACAGATGGTAATCATAGGATCCACGGGTAATGTTGGGCGTGACTGCGAAGTTTTGCACGCACGGAATCGAGCCTGTGCCCTGCCACTCGTAGCTGGCAGAACCCCAAGGATTCGGCGGTGCTTTGATGCCGTCTTTTCCAAGGGATTTCACCATCGAGTACAACAAGATCAAGAATCCAACCAAGAGCATCCACGAGCCAACTGTTGAGACCTTGTGATAGATCTCAAACTGCGGCAGGTAGTCGTAATACCGGCGAGGCATGCCTTTAGAACCCATCACGAACTGGATCAAAAAGGTCGTGTTGAAGCCCACAAAAATAAACACCCAAGACGGAACCGTGAGCTTCTCGCTCAGCATTCGGCCAGTCATCTTGGGCCACCAATAAATCAAACCACCGGTGAACGCGAAGACCGTCCCGCCCATCATCACGTAGTGAAAGTGAGCGACGACGAAGTACGTGTCGTGAAGGTGAATGTCGACGTTCAACGCGCCCAAGAACAAGCCAGTCAAACCACCAATGGTGAACAGCACCAAGAATGACAGACCGTACAACATGGGAGACGCCAACGAGATCGAGCCCTTGTAGAGCGTCGCGGTCCAGTTAAACACCTTCACGCCGGACGGAATCGCCACAAGCATCGTGAGCGCGCTGAACATCATGCTCGCGAACTCGCTCTGCCCGCTGGAGAACATGTGGTGTCCCCAGACGATGAAGCCCAAGAGCGCAAGCGCGAGTGAGCTCATCGCAACCGCGAAGTACCCAAAGATTGAGCGCCGAGAGAACGTCGCAATCAACTCAGAGTTGATCGCCAGTCCAGGCACAATCATGATGTACACAGCGGGGTGTGAATAAAACCAGAAGAAGTGCTGAAACAGCACGGGGTCACCGCCCAGCGCTGGATCAAACACACCCAGGCCAAACGTTCGCTCAAACGCGAGCATCAGCAAGGTGATGGCGAGCACCGGAGTGGCCAACACTTGAATAATACTCGTTGAGTACATCCCCCAGATAAACAAGGGGAGGCGTCGCCAGTGAAGTCCTGGGGCGCGAAGCTTGTGAACGGTGACGATGAAGTTGAGTCCGGTCAGAATCGAAGAGAATCCGAGAACGAACACTCCCAACACCATTGAGACCACCGAGGCCTGACTTGTCACACTGTAAGGCGTGTAAAAAGTCCAACCGGTATCCACTGTGCCCGACACAATACTGTAGAGCGAGAACGTCGCTCCGATCACGTAAATGTAGAAGCTCAGCAGGTTCAACTTCGGAAACGCCACGTCTTTTGCACCCAACATCAGTGGGATGACAAAGTTGCCCACCGCGCCAGGGATCCCTGGAATGATGAACAAAAAGACCATGATCGCTCCGTGCAGTGTGAACGCACGGTTGTAGTACTCGGCACTCATGATGGTGTGACCACGAGTGAACAACTCCAAGCGAACCAAGATGGCAAAGAGGCCACCCATGAAGAACGCCAAGAGAGTCGCAATCAAATACATCATCCCGATCCGCTTGTGATCGAGCGTAAACAGCCAGCTCTTAATGCCCTTGCCTGCAGCTGTGCTCAAATACGGCGCGAGGTGATCAATCTCACCATCTGCGTGTCCGTGGGCATGTGCGTCTGCGACATCGGTCGCCATCGCTTGAGTCCTTTCCTTCTATCCGTAAAAACTAAAATCGAAAATGAATGGTTCGCGCGCGCTGCTTAGTGCAGCGTTCGCATGTACGCGATGATCGCGTCGATTTGATTGTCTCTCAGCGTCCCGGCAAACGACGGCATCACGGGAGTGAAGCCACGCACGACGTGAGCATTGGGCTGCAAAATGGACTGACGAATGTAGTTAGCGTCAGCTGTTTGTGAGGTTCCGTCGACGAACTCTCGGTTGCGACCGAACAGCCCTTGCCAGGTTGGCCCCGTCATCGCGCTTCCATCGGTTGAATGGCAGGTATTGCACTGCTGCGAGCGATAAATGATCGATCCCCACACCGCAGGAGTCACCTCGCGACCCGTCGCCGGATCAACCGGTGGGCGCAGAATGGACTCCAAAAATGTTGCGTATTCTGCAGAGGACTCGATCTTCACAGTCGTAATCATGCTGAAGTGACCCGTGTAGCGACGGTTGCCTTCACGGCCCACGTCGGGATCGCCTGGGCGGTACTCGCTTGTTCCCGATGCGGCGCCGCAGTACTCGGTGCAAAACAGGTCCGTGGTGCCGGTCGTCGTCGCTTCAAACCACATCGTGCTGTAAAATCCCGGGACTGCATCACGCTTCACGCGAAACGCCGGGATGAACAGTGAGTGAATAACGTCCTCAGACGAGAGCACCAGCTTCACAGCGCGGTGTGCGGGGACATGCAAAATGGTTGAGTGGCCTCCGTTAGGATACTCAAAATCCCACGCCCACTTTCGCGCACGGACCCGAATCTCCATCGCATCCGCAGGCGGAATCATCATGTCGATATACCCGCGAAAACCCACGTGAAACAGGTAGGCCAGCAGAACGAGTGGAGAAACGGTCCAGCCGATTTCCATGAAATTGTTGTGCCCCGTTGGCTCGGACTTTACGCTCGGAACGCGGCGGTACTTCCAAACAAAGTACGCAGCTGTCCCGATGATCCCGACGAAGAGAATCACGCTGAGCCAATAGGTAAAATAGAACACCTCGTCGACGCGGTGAGCGTTGGTGGACCATTGTGGCGGAAGTTGTAGTGTCTCCATGGATGTCTGTGCTTATTTCGAAGTCTCGTTAAACGATGTAGTTCAAGCGCTTAGGCCGCGCTTTGCACATCCTCGGGATGAGTTGAGTCGTCGTTGGCGCTCTTTCGAGCACGTTTCAACTCTCGCGCCCAGAGGGCCAGAAGCCCTCCACCCAGCAGAATGATTGTTAACACTCCGCTGAGTTTCATCACTTGTTTCGCTACGAGTGCATAGCGACGATCTCGTGGATCGTAGTGATAGCAGAACAGAAGCACTCGCTCGACTGTGCTGATCGACCGGCCTTCGCTTGCTTCGAGAAGGCCTAGCCTCAAGTCACTAGGGTTGTATGAGATCCCATACAAGTAGCGAGCAATTTTGCCGCTCGGGGTGGCTAAAAACACCACCGCTGGATGTGCGTACTGATTGCTCGCGCTCTCAAAGCGATAACCAAAACCAAGCGCGTCCGCGAGGCGACGAACCTCTCGCTCGTCGCCAACGGTAAAGTGCCAGCCTCGGCTCCCGCTCGCACGACCATACTGATCCGAGACACGAGAGCGCCTTGCCAGCGCATCGGCAGATGTCTCACGATGATCGATGCTTACGGTGAGAATCTGAAACTCTTCTCCAACCGTCCACGCCACGCCACGCAGTCCATTGATCACTGCATTTGAAACCAAATTGCAGAGCATCGGACAGCGGTAGTACGCCATGTTGATCAACACCGGGTGTCGACCGTCGAAGAACTCGCTCAATCGTCGCGAGTGTCCCTCTTCATCACGCAAAACCACATCGAGCGGTAGCTGGGCGTTGAGATGTTCGTTCACGCTCACTGCAGCCAGGTTCGGCGGGAGTTGATTGCGTGCTGCGTTGCTCGCGCCCTCATTCTCTTGAACTCCGCGCCCATACTGCGCCCATGCCGGAGATGTCTCCAGCAGAGTTGGCGCTGCGAAACAGAGCGCCATCCAGAATCGGGAAGAGTAAGTGAGCATGCGAGACTTGTGTGTTTGAGTGATCGAAAAGGTTTAGTGAGCTGGATGTACCGGAGCGGTTGGCGCCGTTTGCGGGGTCAACGGAGCACCAGCTGCGGTACCAACATGTGGAGCAACCGGCGGTAAGACGACCGTCGGAGTCGCACCATGCGCTGCTGTGTCGGCAACGGGATGGGGATTCTGCAACCCAGTGAGACCGAGACCTTCGAGGCTCACGGCAGTCACAGGGACGCCGCCGTCGGCACTTGCTTCAGGAGTGGGCAATGGAGTTGGAGCAACCGGAGGTGACATCGGCATCTCGGTCGGCAAAGTCCGTGCAGATTGTGTCCAACCATTCAATGGCGCCATGTCCGTCGACGGGCGTGGGCTAATCGCTGCAGGTCGTTGACCGTTGGCAATCGTGCTCATCGCTTGATCGATAGGCATCGCACCGCCACTCAATCGCTGGCTTGCTTCTTCACGAAGTCGAATCAGCTGGGCGGCGGGGCGTTGGTTGACTTTCAGGTTCATCTCGTCGTCGTGCATGATGTTCCAGTAGGACGTCAGGCCGTTGCGAGCGATCACAAGAATCACAATGGATGCCACAGCAAGGCCACTGATCAACTTAGTAGGTGGTTCGGTTTTGTCGTAAGCCATGCAAATTTACTCGGTTAACCAACGTCGTGATGAAGACCGCGCGGCAATCGAGGATCGCCCACGGGAATCAATGGATGCTTCGACAACAACCGAAGCACGGCTGCCATGTACACACCAACCACACCAATCAAACACGCAAAGTCCATCCAGTTAATGGGGAGACCATGAGCCTCGCCAGAAGCCAACACAGGACCATGCGCAGCAGACTTGTACATCGGAAGCACAAGCCAATAGATCTCTGTGACGTGCATCAGAAGCAACAACACCGCACCGAAAGCCACAACGGGCATCCGGCGCTTCATGTTGCGGGACATGAGCAGAATGAACGGAGTCACAAAGTGACCGAAGATCAGCAGCAAACCAACGGGCTGCCATGAGGTGTTGTCATTCCATCGAGCGTGATAAAACACAGTCTCTTCTGGGATGCTTGCGTACCAAATCAAGAAGAACTGACAGAAGGTGATGTACGCCCAAAAGCAGTTAAACCCGAACATGAGCTTCGTCATGTCGTGCATATGCTCAACGGAGACAGCCTTATCAATCAAGCCTGAGCGGCGAAGCGCGAGCG
>JANNCG010000484.1:0-1738 GCA_031386385.1 Myxococcales bacterium | reverse complement strand
ACCAGATCCCCAAAGCCATCGCCGTTCACATCGCCCGCACTCGCAACGGCGTAGCCGAACACGTCACCCGCAGCAGCACCCTCCAACACTCTCGCAGGAGCCATGGGGATCCCGCCCGCACTGCCATGAAACACGCTCGCTGACCCAGCATCCACGCGACCGCCCGGATCGGCGGCGAGAGCCGCAATGACCACGTCGTCGAAGCCGTCTCCGTTGACATCAAGATGTGCGTTTGCGCTGGTCTCCACGTTGCCCGAGTTGTCAGCTGCGGGGACGTGAAAGAGCCAAGTTGGGCTGAAGTTTACACTCGTGGCCATCGCAAGCGTTGCACGAAGTCGCCAAAAAACCACGCTGTTTGCAGGCAGGGCCAGCGTTGGCCGCGCGGAAGTGCCCACCACACGAATGCTCTCAATCACCATCGTACAGGCGCGGTCGCGACATAGATCCACCAACGCGCCGTCGGTTCCGGCGGGCAATGCCCAGCGCAATGTGGGTCTCCGTAAGGACACATTCCCCAGCGAAAGCGGAAGGATTGGACGCGGAAACACGCCAGCCGCAATGCACTGCGTGCCGAGTCGCTCAAAGCCAGCGTTGCACGTGAACCCAAACACGCTCATGGAGCAGCTCGCAACGACGTTTGCCACCGCAGGGCATGCGTTACCGCACATTCCGCAGTGAGCCACGGTGTTTGTGGTGTTCACTTCGCAGCCGTTGGCGGCGTTGTTGTCGCAGTTGCCAAATCCGGCGTTGCACGAGGCCAAACCGCACATGCCATTGGCGCACGCTGGGCTGCCGTTGGCGACGACGCAGGCATTTGCGCACATGCCGCAATTGGCGATGTCAGCCCGGAGGTTCACGCAGGTCATCATCGCACCTGCGCCACAAACGCTGTTGGGCATCGGGCAGTCGACGCGACAAACGCCCGCGACACAGAGCTGAGCGCCGGGACACGCGGTCCCGCAAGCGCCGCAGTTTGTGCGGTCGGTCGTCGTGTTCACACACACCGCGCCACACATCGTTGTGCCCATGTCGCATGTGCACGTGCCTGCTTGGCAGCTGCGTCCCATGGGACAAGCATTGGCGCACATGCCGCAATTAGCGTTGCTCGTCTGTAAGTCGACGCAACCCATCAGGCCGCAGGTCATCGTTCCCATCGGGCACACGCCGGTGTCTGCGATCACGTTTGGCACATCCATCACATTGGGTACGTCTGTGACGTCACCGTTTGGCACATCGTTGTTCGGCACATCGTTGTTCGGGACGTCGGGCCGATCAATGGTTCCCGACTCCATCATGACTGTGCCATCTGGCGCGTCGAGGTCCGCGTCCATCATCGTGGGCATCGGGGTTGCGCAAGCACTGATGAGTGCCGCGAGTGGGAGCCCTACAAAACTGCGTAATTTCATGAGTGAAGCTTTCCGTTGACCCACCGTATGCGGCGGCCAACTGCGCGAGCTCCTCAGTGGGCTCTTGCTAGCAGATCAGAAGGCTACAAAACCGAACAAACTCTGTCGAGTGCGGTGCGCGAACAAACGTAAGCGCCGCAGCGCAGCGCCGGCGCAGCATCCTTTGCGCGAAAACGCGCTCAGGCAAGAGGATCTGTGCACCCAGCATCGCTCGATGCATGAAGCCACTTGCTACGCGTGTGCGAGCGAAGCTCGAGAGTCCTTTCATACAGAGGGCGACCCTTAGCTCACGCCGGACTCTTGCCTGAGCACTGGTGCGCGAAGGTTGTTGC
>JANNCG010000471.1:0-14734 GCA_031386385.1 Myxococcales bacterium | reverse complement strand
GCGAAGGCAAGGGCGACGTCATTGTTGTGGTTGATCGGCTCGCGGGCAACCTCCATCTCTGTGGCGACGGGATGACCGAGACAATTGTACGCACCAAGGCCAATCTCAATTTGAAGCTGCTGAACAACCTCAACCTGCTCGATCAAAAGAAGTACCGGCCGTTTCCGCCCTTCGACGCGGTCACGCTTGAGCGGATTCGGGCGACACCGGCGATGGTCCGCGCGATCGCCGCGGGCGGTCAGCTTGCGCCGCATGAGTTTCTCGCGCGCGCTGGATTTTCGCTTACCGAATTCATTGCAAATGTATCGAGCCAGAACAGCCTCTACCGCAAACGCGCGCTGGACGAGTTCACCGACTGGATTGAGTACAAGCGAGAGAGCCCCGATCGACCGCTTGAAAAGCAGAAACCGTACGCACTCGCTGCCGAAATGTTGAACGAGCTCTGGGCCGCACGTCCCATCGCCGCAGCTCTCGGTTGGAGCGGTGAGCGCCGCGCCAACCCGCCCCGCTTTGACGAGCTGGTCATGTGTTGGGGCAAAGCGATCATTGATCAACTCGACCCCAACAAGGCCAACGTCGTTGAGACATGGGCCGGTCTTCAGCTTCGAGGGCGGGACAAAAAGAGCGATTTCAGTTCGGATTTTGCCGTCGTCACGAGACAAGGGACCTTTGTCACCTTCGATGCTTCCGCATGGCTAGGAGACGCCGCCGACATCCGGAGCCGCATGGCTGAACGAGGCAAAGTGCTTGGCGGAATGGGCAGACACATTCTGGTCCTTCCGCTTTTCGATAGCGTGGTCAAAGCGCCAGATGCATCGCGAATACTGCTCAATTTGCCATGGATCTGCCGTGACCTAGGGATTGAGTGGTGCACAATCAGCGAGCAAGACTCCCCCGTTTATGTGCGGCGGGTGGACGACCGAATTGAGCGATGCAACGCGTATGATGACGGCGCTGTCGAGTGTCGACCATTTCGTTCTGTGGTTGAAGAGCTCGCCCGCGGCTAAGCGTGCGTGCCCGGGGGTGCTAGTTGAGTTGTGCGCGGGCAAACGTGAGCTCGTTGTAGCCCGGCTCACGTGAGATGCGAATGGTCTCGCCCGGGGCAAACTCTCCAGCTAATAAGCGTTGTGCGAGCGGGTTTTCGACCCACTGTTGCACCGCCCGCTTCAAGGGTCGCGCGCCAAACTGAGGATCCCAGCCAACCTCGCCGAGAAAATCCAAGGCTGTGTCCTCGACGACGACCTTGAGTTCGCGCTTCTCGAGACGTTTTGCAAAGCGGCTGATCTGGATGTCAACAATCGCTCGCAAGTTGTTTTTGTCCAGCCGACGGAAGATGATTTTTTCGTCGAGCCGATTGAGAAACTCGGGGCGAAAAGCCCGGGCAAGATCGTTCATGACCGACTCACGCATTTTGGCGTCGTCGTCGATGTTCATGATGTGTTGACTGCCAATATTGCTCGTTAAAATGAGGACTGTGTTCTTGAAATCCACCACCCGTCCCTGACCGTTGGTGAGGCGGCCGTCGTCAAGGACTTGGAGCAACACGTTCCACACGTCGGGGTGGGCTTTTTCGACTTCGTCAAACAGAACCACTGAGTAAGGTCGGCGACGGACCGCCTCGGTGAGCTGCCCGCCTTCGTCGAAGCCAACGTACCCAGGCGGCGCACCGATGAGACGCGCGACGGAGTGCTTCTCCATGTACTCGCTCATATCAATACGAATAAGGTTGCGCTCATCGTCGAACAAAAACTCAGCGAGCGCGCGGGCGAGTTCTGTCTTACCGACGCCGGTCGGACCAAGAAATAGAAAGGATCCAATGGGTCTGTTTTCGTCGCCCAAGCCCGCTCTGGTGCGACGTACCGCGTTTGCCACTGCCACGACAGCCTCCGGTTGACCTACGACTCGCTCACCGAGCACCTTCTCCATTCGAAGTAGTTTTTGCTGCTCACTCTCGAGCATGCGTGTGACCGGAATTCCAGTCCATTTAGCGACAATTTCAGCAATCGTGTCGGCGTTGACCTCTTCTTTGAGAAATGATCGCCCCGAGAGCTGCACCTTCGCAAACTCGTCCTGCTGCACGCTCAGTTGCCGCTGAAGCTCAGGAAGGACTCCGTACTTGACCTCGGCGGCCCGGCCCAAGTCACCCGTGCGCGTGAAGCGCTCTTCGTCACCACGAGCCTTGTCGATGTTTTCTTTGACAGTGCGCACGTTGCCAATGAGCTCTTTTTCGCGAAGCCATTGAGCCTTCATGGCGTCGGACTCTTGGCGCAGGTTCGCGATCTCTTCGATGACCTCAGCCATCCTCACTCGTGATGCGCGGTCATCCTCTTTTGTGAGTGCCTGCCGCTCGATCTCAAGCTGCGTAATTTTGCGGATCGCCGCGTCAATGTCGACGGGCATCGAGTCAATTTCCATCCGGATCTTTGCAGCGGCTTCGTCCACCAAGTCGATGGCTTTATCAGGCAAAAACCGCTCGGTGATGTACCGGTCCGACAGGGTCGCCGCTGCGACGAGGGCCGCATCCTGGATGCGAATACCGTGGTGCATTTCGTAGCGGTCCTTTAAGCCACGCAAGATCGCAATGGTGTCGCCAACGCTAGGCTGGCCCACAAGCACCGTTTGAAATCGTCGCTCAAGTGCTGCGTCTTTTTCAATGTGTTTGCGGTGCTCGTCGATCGTTGTAGCGCCGATGCAGCGCAGCTCGCCCCGCGCCAACGCGGGCTTGAGCATGTTGCTTGCGTCCATCGCGCCGTCAGCTTTTCCTGCGCCGATCAGCGTATGGAGCTCGTCGATAAACAAGATGACATCGCCGGACATCGCCACTTCAGAGAGGACGGCTTTCAGGCGCTCTTCAAACTCACCGCGAAACTTGGCGCCCGCGACAAGCGCCCCCATATCCAGCGCGATGATCCGCTTGTCCTTCAGGGACTCCGGGACGTCGCCACGGACGATTCGCTGGGCAATTCCCTCGACGACGGCCGTTTTGCCGACACCTGGCTCACCAATGAGAACGGGATTGTTTTTCGTTCGGCGCGACAAGACTTGCATCACGCGCCGAATCTCTTCGTCCCGCCCGATCACTGGATCGAGCTTGCCTTTAGAAGCCGCAGCGGTCAGATCGCGCCCATACTTTTCAAGTGCCTGAAACGTCGCTTCGGGATCTTGAGTGGTGACCCTTTGCGCGCCTCGCACCTCTTTCACCGCCGCCACTAGCTTCGCGCGGTCGAGCCCGTGCCGCTTGAACAACGGAGCAATTTCGCGATCCCCGTCGATCATCGCGAGTAAGAAGTGCTCAACCGAGGTGAACTCATCTTTGAGCGTCTTGGCCTCATCCTCGGCCCGTGAAATCGCTTCGCGAAGTCGCCGTGAAATGACCGGCTCGCTTCCGCCTTGTACACGAGACAGCGTCGCGATCGCCCGCTCAACATCAGGCGCGATCGACTGAGGATCAGCGCCCGTTTTTTGAATCAACGCAGGGACCACCCCGCCGTCCTGCATGAGCAAGGCGCGAAGGAGATGTTCTGGCTGAATCTCAGGATTTCCTCGGCGCGCAGCGTCGTTCTGCGCCTCAGAAAGGGCCTCGCGAGATTTGGTAGTCAATCGATCCATACGCATTGAAAATCACCACTTTGTAAGCCTTGAAGGGCTCTGTTCGGTTGAAAGGAGAAAAGTTTTGAGGGGAAAACTAACCGCCGCAACGTAAACGCAATTTGCCTGCGCGCAATCCCCCTACTGACCAAGGGGGTCGCGTTTGCCGCAACGCAGATCCTGCGTATTGAGCCGTCACAGCGGCTGTACTTCAGCATTTAATCGCCAGCGTGCAGGCCCTCTTGCGCTGCCGTCCACGAACACATAGTACGTCCCTCGCTCGGCGTGAAACGTCAAAGTGGCGGTGTCTGAATCGTCGCCGGCCTCCGCGCACTGCATCTCTGAGATGGTGTCGACGCAATCGCGACGAACGTAGATCGCTGGTGCATAGGCCGCCGTGTCTCCGGACGCGCGCTGTCCTATGCGGTGCACTGTGAGCTCAACATCCGAAGAGCGCTCGATGACAAGGCGAAAGACTGATTCTGGACTGTCGTCAGCGCCTGCGCAGCTACCATCGAAAATTCCCCGCCCGCGGTTGACCCCATCGACGGGGTGGTCTGCGGTCAATTGGCGTGCAGAATTACAAGCATTTTCGACACCAGCCGCCGGAGTGACGATGGTGGAAAGCGAAAATTTTCCAAACTCACCGGCCCGCGAAGACTCGACGACCACGTAATGGGTGCCGGCGGGCAGCACCCGAGTGAGCGCATTTTCTTGCTCGGACATGTGGGAGCGGCACATCGCACGATCCTGAGGCCCGTCGCACGATCGCGTCAGCTGAACGCTCGCGTTGCTGCCCAGATCACCGTAGGCTTGAATTCGCACAACTGAGCGCTCTGTGAGTTCTAACCGAAAGACCTGATCGAGGCCGTTCTCTGGCGCACCACACGGCAACGTCACGTCATCGTGCGCAGCAAATGTGTTGCCATCTACGCTCCCCCCGATCACGAGCGGAATGGCGTCCGAGCAACGATCACCAACGAGCGTTCCGCCATTCGCAGGCAGAACATCCGCCTGGAGATTGAAGGTCCCCGCGTTGCTGCTCGCCACGCCATCCACGACGACGTAGTGCGTGCCAGGCTCCAAAAGCGTGTTAACGCGCAGCTCCCCGGTGCCAAAATTGACATACTGTTGGCTCTCGCATGCGACCTCATCATCGCTGCGCGAACATCGATTATGCACATGAATAACGGCGGGAAACTGTGTGCCCCCAAGTTCGATCTGCACCCGCGATCGCTGCGCAAGCTCAAGTCGGTAGCTTCTGTCCGGTCCGCGTGCGTGAGACGCACAGACCGAGTGAAAAAAATCGAACTCTCCCACGGTGCTTCCATCAACCGCCACCCCGCTGGCCAACAGGGGCGCGCTCTGGCATCGCTCGTTCTCGGTAGGCACCGGATCGACCCGCGTCGAGTGGGTAAACTCACCGGACTCTCCCTGCCCGTCAACGACGACGAAGTAGTTTCCTGGTTCAACAATGATCGAGAGTCTCGGACTGCGCTCTTCCGAAGTGGTCGGTGTTGTCGACGGGCGCGTGACGACGGTGGGAGAGTATGAGCGAATACCCAACGCCATTTCTTGGTCCGCACCCGGCGCGGAGCAACCCCGCTCAGACTCTACGTCCCCGCATTGATCGCGCACAGACAAAGCACTCTTCCAGTCGGTCTCAAGCACGACCGTGAGCGCCGAGCGGCGCAGTACTCGAAGGTGATAGATCAGCTCGTTGGTTCCTGTGCCGTACTCTTCGGCCGCACAGCTGCTTGAGTGCATTGAGCGACCATCGGTAGTTGATCCGCGAATGGTTGTACCGAGCTCAAGTTCATACGGCGCTTGACATGTGCCGTCGCTGGGCCGGGCTCGCTGAACTGTGGCCTGGGCCAGTTCTTCTGCCCAAGTCCCCACAGCGAATGATCCGTTGCCACGAGCGACCGTCAGCGAGACTGCATAAACGCCAGCCTGGGGTGGACAAAACCGTACCGAAGGCTCTTGATCCCGAGCGGAGGCTCCCGCCATGAGCGTCCCTTGTGCGTCGCGCACCGAGAGCACCATTTCGCGCACAGTGTCTGAGCCAAATGCGCCGATAGTTGTGCACCGAGCCCCGAGCGTGAGCTGCACAATTTGTGTGCTTCCCTCGGCGAGCGACCCCTCCACGACGCGACCGAGGCGCTGAGACTCTTGGCGGGTGTTGTGTGCCTGCGCCAGCCTCGCCAGGGGAGAGATCATCGCGACGCTCTGCGTGCAACCGGCACCAAAAGCACCGAACAAAACCAGCGCGCGAATGAAAATACGCAAATCCACAGGGGTCCTCGAAGAATACGAGAGTCCCAAAGAAATGTACGCGATAATTATTCATTCTCTGAATGAACGATTCTGACTCCTCGCTGAGCGAGCTACGCGCTCAAATTGATGACATTGATCTGCAGCTTCTCGTCGCACTCAAAAAGCGCTGGGACGTGCTCGCAAAAATCGCTGAGACCAAACATCGAGCCCGTTCAACTGCCGTCGATAGCGACCGAGAGACCGAAATTAGGGGGCGGTGGCGATCGACTGCAGAAGCCCTAAAGCTCCCGACCGAAGTCGCTGCGGTGGTGCTCGACGCGGTGCTCAGCCAGAGCCGACACTACGTCGCTGAGCGACTCGATGCCCGCTGAATGAGCTCAAGAGTAACGGAGATATTTTTGCCAAATTCGCTGCAAAGTGCTTCGCTTAACTGCTGGCTAAGTTGCGGTCGTGGCATCGCGGTTCCCCTGCCAGGAAAATGAATCAAAGCGCTGTCGACGAAGCTCTCGGCTGACCGCCAGCGGTTCACTGCAAGGTCGCGCTCTGCGGATAACAGACAGTCTCGTGCGTGTGGGTAGCAAACCTTCGAGCTTGCAATGTCCCGCAAAATTCCCGCTGTTTTCGGCGAATCTAGCAGCGCCGCGAAAAAAAACATGACCCGTGGATCGCTGCATTGCTGCCAAGCTTCGGGGAGCGGGTCGCCCGACCCTGCATGGCGCAAAGCCCACTGAAACGTGCTCTTTTGAAGTACCAACAACGAGGCGAGTTCAGTCAACGCGTCTTCCACGGTCGTGATGTATTACTCCTCTTTGTGGCACTTGGTATCGGCGAAACCACCCATCACGTTCAAACGATTGTCGTATGCTCTTCCCGGTGTTAACTCCCTGCTGCGCGACCATACATGCGAGCTCAGAAGCGCCCGCTTTGATCGGTCATCGAATTGTGCCTCCGCAATATCGCTTACTCGACGACGATCGAGACATTTCTGGTATCGAGCGTGAACACAGGAGAGAAGCGCAGGGACTGCTTCGCGGCACCTTCGACGCCCACGTGCATTTGTGGCCCGACAAGGTGCTTCGAGCGCTCTGGCGGTGGTTTGACGCGCACGCATGGGAGATTGCATTTCGACGATCAGCTGAAGCGGCCCTAGAGGCCCTCGGCGACATGGGTGTCGCGCGATGTGCGTCGCTTGTGTACGCTCATCGCGACGGCATCGCCGAGGGACTGAACCGGTACGCTGCAGAGATGGCCTCGGCGAATCCGATGGTGACTGCGTTGGGCACTGTATTTCCAGGTGAGACGGACGCCGACAAGATCGTTAAGCGTGCGATTGATGTGCACAAACTTCGAGGCATCAAGCTGCATTGCCACGTGCAAAAGATGGCCATTGATCATCCATCGGTCATGGAAATTCTAAGAGTGTGCGAGGCAATGAATGTCCCCGCCGTCGTGCACTGTGGACGCGAGCCGGCCAGCGATGCCTACGGAGTAAACACCCACGCGATCTGCGCGGCGGGCCGGACCGAGCGAGTCTTGCAGCAGTTTTCCAAGCTAAAACTTGTCGTACCGCATGTGGGGGCCAACGAGTTTGATGGGTACTGGAAGCTCGTCGAGCAGTACGAACATCTCTATCTCGACACATCAATGGCGTGCGCCGAGTACTTCGCACAGTCACCACTCTGGTCTGCAGTTGAAGCCCACGCTGATCGCGTACTTTACGGGACAGACTTTCCGATCATCCCGTATGAGATCTCGCGAGAGTTGCGCTTGATCGCACGTCGAATCGTCAGCGACGACGCTTTTGAAAAAATTGTTCGCACCAACGCGCAGTCGCTCTGGCCGCAGTAAGTGCGTCAATCAGCCATGTTTTAGTTCGTGCTGTCGCTGTCTGCGGCTGCCGCCAAGGTTCGGTAGGCGTCGGTCCCCGAGCGAAAGAACACCCCGCCCATCTGCGCGCTAAGACGATCAAATGCCCTCTCCGCCATCACGCTATAAACTCGTCCCGCGCTCGGGCCCGCGCTTTCACCAGACGGCGTCTCGTAGCTAAACCGAAAGCGCTCTGGCGGTGCTACCGAGAGCGGAAACGAAAATGTAAGTGTTGAGCCAGGAAGGCGCATCGTGACCGTGAATTCAACCGTGATCCCTACAAACGCTCTGTTGCCTGCCCGCAACTGATAGAACTCTCCGGACGGGCGCACTTCGTAGGCAACTTCGATGGTTGGATTGCCAACAGTTGTGGGAGAGTCTCCCAATATTCGCGGACCGTCTTCAAGCGTTAACACTTCATTAGGAAATACCACGCCAAATCCACGCTGAAGGCTCGTCGTGATCTCGCGTTCGCGTGGGCCTGCGGTCGCTTGCGTAAAGTGCGGCGCGATTGGAACCACTTCTTTGCCCCGAAGCTGCCTGCCACTCTCGAGCACAAGTCGCGCATCAATCGCCGCCAACGCATCGGAGGTCGGGGGACGAAAACGCACCTGGACGGGCGGCGATTCGTGCTCTTCGAGGTACTGAAGAAGCGCGGTCATAAACGTCGTCATTTGTGGATTGCTTTGCGTGGCTTGCTCGTCAAATCGCCCCCGAACGCGAACGAAAGTTGCGTGAATCAGCGACCGTGCTTCGGTCGCATAGCGCGACTGCTGATTCGCTCTGACGTAGTCCCGCAACGCTTGCACGCTGTTGCGGCGAAGTGCGTCACGGTACACGATGATCGGCATGTATTCGGTGCGGACCTCGTCCACGAGATCACCGGAGCGCAGGTAGTCTTGAAGCATGTACGTTGAGCTGGATCCGAGCGCCGAGCTAAGTTGATGATTGTCCGCAGATTTGGCTGCAATAAACCATGCCGGAAGCGCAATCGCGATACCCGAACCGAGTGCTGCCGCCCAGCCCCACTTAAACCATTTTGGCACCTCGCCCGCCTTCGGCCCGGTGGATGTTGCGTCCGTCACCAACGCTGAAAGCCCCATGGCTCCGGGGCGATCCATGTCACCGCTCGCAAACGCATCGTAGAACACATCGAGTTCGCGAATCCGACGGAGGTCTTTTGCCTGAACAGCCGCAGACATCGCCTTGGACTGCGCTTGCAGATCAGCCAAAATTTGATCCGCAATATGCTTACCGTGCGCCGCAAACACTGCAGTGCCCCAACCTTCAAAGGTGAATGACAGATCGGTGTGGGTGTAACCACCGTTGTAGTGGTGATGGACTCCCCGAAAGTCTCGCATGCGCCCCATCGGAACCAACACCAACTCTTCGCCGTTCGCGATGACAAGATCGGTAACAAACAGATACTGACCGGGCGCAAACGGCAACACGGCTTTCAACACGAACCGTCGAGCAGCCGCGATCACCGACCAAATGATCAGAAATAGACAGACCGAAAAGAGCACCAAGCCACCTATTCCGTTGGCCCAGGCCCCAGAATATCCGCCCTTGGTTGCACCGTTGTACATCCCGAAAAACGAAAGCCCGATGAAGCAAGCGAGGGCCAAGAATCCAAAGCCCCCACCAAGGCCGTCGGTCACCTTGGACACCAGAGGCCGCTGTGGCGAGCGAGCATTCACTGCGTCCACAAAACGGGCTCGAGTGCTCGCCGGAAGAGAGTTGAAGAGAATGGTGCGAATCGGTGCCGGAGTGTTCATCTTGACGGCGTGAGCCTACCGCAGTTTTTCGTCCCAAGCACTAGCCCAGGACTTGACGCGCGGCGCCGGACCGTTGATGCTCTGGTCCCCAGAACGGAGTCCACTAACATGGGATTGTTTGATAGTTTTCAGGGTCAACAGATTAACCTGACGCCCAAAATCGCGCTTGCAGCGACGATGATTTATCTCTCCGCCAGCGACGGGCACCTTGACCCTAATGAGCGAGGAGACATTTTTAAAGTCATCCCAGAAGATCCGGTCCTTGACGCGGGTTTGCAGTACACACGGCGAACTGCTTTTCCGATCTTTCTTCAGCAGAGCGCACAACTGTTGTCACCGCAGCAAAAGCTCTGCGCGCTGCTTAACGCCGCGGACCTAGCAATGGGCGACGGACATTTGGCACCGCAAGAGATGGCGATGCTGAACCAGCTCTCACAAGCGTGGCAGATCCCTGAGCAGCATCTCGCTCCTTACGTTCAGTGCCTCATCGCCAAGAACAACACGACCGTATTCGGCTAGCCGTCACTGCGCCAAGGGGGCAAACGTAGTTCACCAGAAACGAAGCGCCTGACGAATTGGGGACAAAAAATCAAGCACTCGCTGCGGATGCGGCGAGTGCTTGATTGACTGCTTGTGGCGTCCCCAACGAGATTCGAACTCGTGTTAGCAACGTGAAAAGCTGCAGTCCTGGGCCTCTAGACGATGGGGACTCAAACGAAAGCGGGCGGGAACATACATCGGTCTTCGCTAAGTACAAGCGCTGAATACACAATCTTCATCTGCCCCGCGAAAAACGATCATCAAACCAAGGAATCGCGGTGTTCGAATACCCCCTCCGCTCCCAGAAACCCAGCTGGTCTTGCGCGAGAAAAACGACCTCCTTGATCCACTTCGCCCCCTTCCACGCATACAAGCGCGGCGTGATCATCCGGACGGGGCCACCATGTTCGTGGGGCAAGGGTTTGCCGTCCCACTCATGGACAAGCATCACGTCAGGACTCATTGCGTCTTCAAGAGTGACGCTTGTTGAGTAGTGCTCACCCGACGAGAAGTCCTGGTCGTAAGCAGTCACAAACACAAACCTGGCCTCTGCGCGCACCCCAACATGCGCCACGAGATCGGAGAAGCGCACGCCTTTCCAACGGTTGTTGAGCTTGCTCCACGTCGTGACGCAGTGAAAATCGCTCTCGTCATCCACCTGCGGGAGCGCGAGAAAATCACTCCATCGAAACGTGGTCGGTCGCTCAACGAGGCCTCGAACAGAGAGCGACCAGCTCTCGGTGGTCACTGATGGTTTGTCCCCAAGATCAAGTACCGGCCACTTTGCGACGACGGTTTGTCCGGGAGGCACAAGAGGCATTCCGTGACGGTTTTCTGGGCCCGAACCCATTGGCGTTTTGCCCGAAAACAACCCCTTACCCTGCGAAGCAAGCGAGCGGGCGCGGTCTTCTTTTTTTACATTTCGATCAGTCATCAATTCTTCTGCAATGATACGCCGAAGCTCCACACCTTTGTTACGCAAAGGCTCTCTTTCTTCCAGTCTTTTTGCTAGACTTCACGCATGAGATCCACGCCAGCTATGCGAACGACTTCAGTTGTAACCATGGGCTTTCTGCTCCTGTTGGGGACCACTCAGAGCTGTCGTCCGGCGGCAGGCAGCCACGGTGTGAACGCTGCGCATGCGTCCGCCTCCACTGGCTCTCTCGCCTCTGCACCCACTGCAGTTTGTCAAAATGACGGAGATTGTGGTGTTTGCTACCGAGAAGGAAGTTGTGGAGACGCCCTTGCGCTGACAGATCCCGCACTCGAGACTCCCGCGTGCCATGTGCCTCCAGCGGCGTTTTGCCTTGCGCGACGAGGTCACTGCGACAACTCTCGTTGCGTCGCACGGTGAGGCGGTTTGCTCAAAAATCTGGATCCGGCGTGATGCCGCCACCCAGACCCGCGTCGCGCCGCCGTCCGCGAACCCTTCGGCGGAAGGCTGAATTATCAATCGGCGATCGAAGCTCGCCTCCGCGAGCTGTCCGCGCGATCTCAGGAACATCGGGACCCGCAACCGGCGCGACAACACTTCGCACCACCGCTCTTAGCACGCGGTCACTGCTCGCTGTCGAAGCACTGCTGTCTCGCGCGCTCATTGCTTGGGTCGATGCGTCTCGCGTTGTTGAGCTCACCCTTCGGAGATGGTTGTCGATCCCTCCGACAGATGTCGCGCTTTTGACCAGCAAAGACCCAGCGAGGACGATCAGGGCCGCGATTCCGAGGGGGACCAGCTTCGAGACCCACAGTTGGTCTCGGGTCGCTCGGACGGTTAGCACTGGGTGCGAGCGGCGCGAAGAAGCCCCACTGACCACCAACTCCGAACTGTCCGAAGGCACGTTCGAGTTGTCTCTTCGCCAGCGCTCGAGGGCCTCGAGAAAATCTCTTGCGGTCTGAAATCGCGAGTTCAAATTTCGACTTAGCGACCGATCAATAATGGACGCTAATCCGCGATCTACGCCCGGCCGCCGTTGGCGCACCGACGAGTGGCTTTTGGTCGCGATCGCGATGATCATCGCCTGAAAATTGGCAGCGTCGTAAGGGAGCGCGCCACAAATTAGCTCGTAAAGCAAGACCCCGCAGGACCAGAGGTCTGCCCGCTCGTCCGACGGGGCACCACGAGCCTGCTCCGGGGACATGTACGCGGGCGTTCCGACCAACGCGCCGGTGACGGTCAGGCGAACGCGGTCTTGGTCGTTGATGAGCCGAGCGACTCCAAAGTCGAGAAGTTTGATCGAGCCGTCATCAAGCACAAAGACGTTTTCTGCTTTGAGGTCTCGGTGAACAACACCATGACGGTGTGCGGCACCGACACCGGAGAGGACCTTAGTCATGATCTCAACCGCCCTTAACTGCGTCAATACTTTCACCTCGGAGAGCAACTCTGAGAGGTTTTTGCCCGACAAAATCTCCATCACCAAAAACGGAACGTGCTCGTGCTCGCCGACATTCAAGACCTTACAAATGCTCGGGTGCTCAATGCTCGACGCTGCGCGAGCCTCCAACCGAAGGCGTTCGGCAGCGGTCGAATCATCCAAGAGATTCGCGTGAAGCACCTTAACAGCCACATTTTTTTGCAGTCGCTCGTCCAAGGCGAGCCAGACGACGCCCATCCCGCCCGCGCCGATTTTCTCCAACAAGACAAACCGGTCCTCAAGTCTCAGTCCCGAAAAAAAGCTCGTCATCCTTCGCTGTGTCCTCCCTTTAGGACAGCAAGCGTTTGGTTTTAGCAAGTCCTGGCGGTGCCATCACCGCTCGGCTGAGAGCCATCACCACGACCAATATCATCTCGTAGACAGTATCGACGCAATCAATGGCAACCTCGTCGCCGTCGTCGTCGTCCTGCGGTGCTAGCGTTGAATCAAGCTGCGCGCGAACAAACTGCATCACATGGGGTTGTTGAAGCGCGATGACATCATCACTCTCCAGTGGCTCTATCGCATGAGTTCGACGCCATTCTTGGTCGACATCAAGGGCCTCTTGAACCACCCTAACCGCATCGGCATCAACCGTTGCGAGCCGCTCTCCGAAGGCGCGATAAAAAAACTCCCACACCGCAACAGTCAGAAAGTAGCCCAGGGATTGTGCCGTCTCGTCATGGATGTTGGCGATGGCGGCGCTGATTAACGTCGCCAACGCTGGATGCTTGCGATCAAGGTCGTCGAAAGAACTCTCGACTCGGTCTTGAAGCGAGACAGCCGACTGATTGAAGCGCTCTTCAACAAGCTCAATCACGTGCGGCTGCACGACGGCAAAGGACTCGATAGCGGGCAAAGCCGTGATTGCCGACCAACTCACGCGATCAGCCCGCCCTGTAAATCAGCCATCGTCTTCTTCCATCTCCCAGCGATGGATGGCGGTGATCCCAATGGCGAGTGCACAGCGCTCACATAATGGCGGCTCTTCGCGAATAACGTCGTCACCCCGCACAAAAAGCAGCAGCCCATGACCGGCGGGTTCGCCATCAATCAAGAGACCACAAGCGTCGCATAGTTGTTCGGTGGTTGAGTCAGTCTCGTGCATCTGAGAAAAGGATACCCTGTTATCCGCGAAAAATCACGCGTGACACATCGTTTTCTCGCAGAACAAGCTGGTTCATCCCGGGTAGTTCTGGCTTGAGTTGATGCCAAATCCAGCGGACCAACATCTCGGACGTGGGGTTCTCGAGTCCCTCAATGTCGTTTAAATAGTGGTGGTCGATTCGATCTCGAATCTTCTTGAATGCCGCTTCAATTGCCGAAAAATCGAAGACCCAGCCCGTGTCAGGGTCGAGGGTGCCAACAACATGAATATCGAGGTAAAATGCTAGCCCATAGAGTTGGTGACAGGGGTGGTTGGGTGGGGTTTTTGGCAATCGTCTCGCGGACTCAAACCTCGCGGTTTGGATGAGCTCGAACTGCTCTTGGGTGGGTGTCGTACTCAGCATTTTTGGGTTCGAAAACAATGGCAGTTTTCGCGGGTGAGTAAAAGCACAACATCACGCGAAGAGCTCTAGGACGTCGACATTGTGCGGTCCTGCTTGACACGGCGCCAAAGGACAATCGAGAGCATCAGCAACACGACAGACGGCACCCCAGCAAACATGGCACGGATCGCCCACTGAACGCGCAACGTCTGCAAGGTGCCCGCCGGAAGGGTCGTGAGATAGCCAGAGACGCTCAGTGCTGCCTGGGCTCCAGCGACTGATAGAGCCATCCCGCCTTTTTGCACAAGACCCAGCAGGCCATAGATCGAGCCTTCGCGCCGTACTCCTGAGCGCTTCTCATCTGCCTCAACACTCTCTGCGGTCAGCGTCCACGGGACTACATGAGCGGCGGCGATTCCAGGGCCGCAGCAGAGCGCCAGCACGTATCCAGCCGAAGCGCGCGAGGCAGGAAGAATCGAGAGAACGAGGAGCACCACCGACCACCACCCTGCCCCGGCCGCCAGCGTCGCACGGCGACCAAATTTATCACACGCCCAGGCTACCGGCGCGACGCTCATCAGCGCCGAGAGTTGGACCAAGCCCAAAACAATGTCGAGCTTTCCAACCAACCGAAGCACATGCGTAAGATAGTACTCGAACATGGACGCGACCACTGAGACCGACGCCCAGCACACCAGCGAGCCGCGCTTGCTGAGGAAGCAGTGCTTTTGGGCGCTGCCGACCAGGTGGTGCGGTAGGCCGGCGCCGGGCGGCATCGCCG
>JANNCG010000717.1:0-11691 GCA_031386385.1 Myxococcales bacterium | reverse complement strand
CGAGCGTTGGAGACGCGAATGCCGACGGATACACGGACGTTGTCGTGGGTGCTCCACTCGCCGATCCCATGGGCCAGCTCGATGCGGGCGGCGCTAGCGTTTACTACGGAAGTCTTGGCGGGATCCCTGCGATGCCCGGCCGGGTGTATACTGGGCTCCTCGCGGGTGACGAGTTTGGACACTTCGTCGCGAGCGCAGGAGATGTGAACGCCGACGGCTATTCTGATCTGGTCATCGGGGCTTATCACGCGGACCCTGGGGGTCGGTCGAACGCCGGGACTGTGAGTATATATAACTCAAACGCGATGGGCGTGAGCGCGGCGGCGACCCTTGTGCTTCAGGGCGTGCTCGCGGGTGATGAGTTCGGTCGACAGATGTCGTCGGCCGGGGATGTGAACCGGGATGGCTTCGGAGATCTCATTGTGGGGGCTGCGCAGGCGTCCCCTGGGGGTCGACTCAACGCCGGGAGCGCCAGTGTTTTTCATGGCAGCGCCGGCGGGATTATCGGGATTCCCGCGCGGGTGTTGGACGGCGTGAGCATTGGTGACCGGTTCGCGCGCTCGCTCTCGGGTGCCGGGGACGCGAACAATGATGGATTTGCCGATATCGTCGTGGGGGTGTTTCTCGCGGACCCGATGGGGCTTGTCAGTGCTGGCAGTGCGAGCGTTTACTACGGTACTCTCGGCGGAATCGGCGCAGCCCCCGGACGGATTCTCGACAACGCGACGGCAGGAGATGAGTTCGGCCGCTCGGTTGCGGAGCTTGGGAGACCCTGGCGCCGGCCGAGGGCGCTTCGGTCGTTCGTTCGCTGAATGTGCCAGAGCGTCGAGTGTTCGGTCGTTTGAGCCTGTCACCGCCTGCTTTGACGGACAGTGTCCGGTGGAGCGGACGCCCCAATGGCATGGCTTTGACGCCGCAGAGGACGCGCTTCGGCGGCTGATTTGCACTCGAAAACGACGTATTCGCTGCCAGATTGCTCTGGTGAAAGGGCTCAACGCATCGGTACTTTTCTATCGCTCCCGCCGTGCAATCGTTCACGGCACGGCTCTCGCAAGAGTGGTTTGCAGAGCAAGCGCAACGCTGCGCAGCCTCCAGAATCACAGTCTAGAAAGGACCATTGTTCACCATGTTGACCTTCTTTCGCGAGGGCGGAATGCCCATGTACCTCACACTCATCATCGCTATCGCCACCGTGATCATCGCAGCGACGCGCCGCAGATCTGAGCAGTCCTGGGTGCTATTGGGTGGGGCAGTCTTCGCCCTGGCCAGCGGTTTGGCCGGGATGGCCACGGGCCTTCAAATGGTCGCGGCACACTACCGAGATTTTCCAGAGCCGCTTTTGGCGCTTGCCACAGGCCTTCGAGAGCTGAGCTATAACGGAGTCTTCGGCGCGCTTGTCGCCACCGGGCTCGGAGCCGCGGCGATGGTCGTGCGTCGCAACCCGGACGTTGGCCCGGTTGGTGCTTGAAGGGGTGGGTGAAAGAGCTATACCCCAAAGCTGCGAACACATGATGAAAGCCCCCCCTGTCGTACTGTCTTTGTTATTCTCGATGGTTTCGCTCACGTTAACTGGGTGCGGCGACCCTAAAGAGCGCAAGGCCCTCACCGCGCTTGAGGGACTTCGCGCCGCGATATCGGTGCCCGATGTGACCTCAAGTCGGTTCGCCGAGCCTCGGTTGGTGCCAGAAAACTTGGTGTTTGGCCGCGCGATTAGCATCCAGCGCGAGCACGGGATACACATGACTGAGTCTGGGCTTGACCAGCAGATGAACGAGCTATCGACGCTCTTTAGTCCGCGGCTATTTTTTAGTCGCGCCCGGTCGTACCTAACCCCTGGGCGGTGCGTGAAGATCGCGGACGCAGTCGTGCCAGAGGACCTTCGCGCCGCGGAGCCTCCGAGAGACTGGGTCAGGACGGTGGCACGCCGATATGAGTCCGTTGCTAGCCGGCTGAACGGCGCGTACGCAGCGGACTTTCGTTGCGGTGATGGCCCGCGGTTTATCGCTGTTTTTACTCGGCCTATCCCCGACGACGGGACCTGGCGTGTGGCCAAGATAGACGTGTCGCTCCGCGGTCAGTAGCTTGATGCGTCATGGGCGCGAAGCGGTGAGCCCTTAATCCGGAGTCTGACAGTGTGCTGAAGGGGCGGTCGGCTTGGGGTTCGTTTATAACATTGTAGTATTGGGGCGCTCGCGGTGCGGTTGAGGGACAAAGCGCCAAATTCTGGAAGGGTTTTGCGCATTACGCTTGCACCGGATCGTAAAATTGGTGATTTTAGATAACTATGCGATTGCAAGACTGTCTTGAAGCATTGACCCCAAAAGAGCGCGCAGCGTTGCGCGAGCGTCGTGGCATCGTGGTCGATCCTAACAAGCGAATTGATGAGATTGAGCAGATGGCTCGCTCGCTTGTGGCAGAGACTGATCTGCGAAAGACGAGGTTTCCGGCGGAGACGAGGGTGTTGTTGCAGCGTTTTGTGCAGACGCACGGAGTTCTCGCGGACGGTGTCACCGAGTCGGGCGCGCAGCAGTTGATGGACCTTGGGATCGCATTTCGTGCGCGTGATGCGAGCAAGGGCTCGGCGGCGCGCAGCGGCAAGCGCCTAGCCCTCGGCGCGCTCGTTTTGCCGTCGTGCTTTCTGGTGCAGCTGGCGTTGGGCGAGGGCGAAGACAGCCGCTCGCTGCGTGCGATGCTCTCGCGCGTCGAGCACGAGATGATCAACCCCATGGTGCAGACGATCACAGGCAAACCGCTAGTGATTACTGGTCCCCTCGCGCTGCAAGAGGTGTGGGAAGTCCTTCGTGCGCCGGGCGAGCTGGCTGCGCGCGTGGCGTCACTACCGTCCGCCGAAGCGAGGCTGCTTGACGGAATCGAGCGAGGTGGCGGTGAGGCAAACACACAGGAGCTACTCGCGCTTGATCAAACGCCGGGGGTCATTCGGAGCTCCTCGACCATCGCGATCCCCAAGCGCGGAGCGCCGTACATGTTGCAGCGGCGCGCGATGTTGTTTTCGGTGGGGATCGATCGATTTGTCCTTCCCTCTGAGGTTGCCAACATCGTGGGAGCGTCCCGTGCCGCCGAGCGCTCGGACCGCCGGGCGCATTTGCTCAGCGCGCTTAAGACCGAAGACCACGCACCGTCGAAAGCGCGATTTGCAAGGGATCCTGGCGCGGTGACCGTGGCAGCTCTGTGCATGTTGCGCGCGTGGGATGCCCCCATTCGTGATGACGTCGCGGTGTCGCGCACGACGCTTCGCCGTTGCGGTGAGCGCTTGGGCGAGTCGGACGAGACCATGGCCCTGCTCACAGCGCTGTCGCGCGCGCACTTTGGGCGCTTAACAATCCCCGGCTCGACCCTTGGTCCTTCGGTGAACCATCAGTGTGTTTCAGACGTCGCTGTTGCGCTTCGAGAGAGCTATCGCCGAGGAGGTAGCTGGGACGAAACACGCGCGGTCACCGAGACCATGCGCACTACACAAACCGATGGCATCTCAAGCGCAGGTGCCGTGTTGCGCACGATGCTTTTTGATGCCTTAGAGTCAGTGGCCAAAGACCTCTGGGTTCCCGTTGAGCTGTTTGTCCGGTACGTGATGGAAGACCCACGGGCGATAGGTGCCAAGAAGATTCACGACCGAGCGAGGCGCGAACGCGCTGGATTTTACGAAGAGAAACTAGAGACGGCGCTGCAGCGTATGCTTGTCGAGTCGCTGCCGGCGCTCGGTCTGGCGGATGTGAGTGACGATCGCCTTGCGTTTCGCTATCGACCTAAAGCGAGAGTGGCCATCGATATGGCTGCGCAGCCAGTGCTGTCACGAACAGCGCTCGAGGTCCCCAACTCTACGCCACTTCACGCCATTGCAGCCCTCGCGGATTTCGCCGAAGCTGAACTGGTGCGAAATGAGACAGGGACCATTTCGTTTAACGTCGGCGCCTCGGCAGTTGCGCGTGCACGCATGCATGAGCTTAGCTCAGACATGATAAGTGATCGCCTTGAGGCTGTGGGGCTCTCTGAGCCCTTCGTTGGCGCGCTCCGCGACCTGCTCGATTCGCTCGATGTCGAGCGAGAGATCGATGTGTACGAAGTCTCTGCGGTGATTCACGTTGAAGATCCCGCACTGCTGGCGACGCTGCAGGCAGACCCCACGTTGCGACGATGGATTCTGAACACAAACACCGGTGGCTGGCTGATCTTCAGGTCCGACGCCAACATCTCTCGCCTGCAAGCCCGCCTCCAACGGTTGGGAATTCGTGGCAAAATCGGCACGATTTCATCTCTTCAGAGCGAACCCCCGTTGGTCAAGACCGGCTCTTAGCCTGCTCGAAGCAACCGCAGGTTACTCTGGTACGCTGATGTAGCGCTCGACGCTCAGGGCGTGACGAACGCCCGCGATCATGGCTTCGACGTCTGCGAAATCGCGATACACGGTGATCTCGTACCAGACATCGACGACTTGCGTACTATCGCTTACAGAATATAGAGTCCTGCTGTCGGCGCTCTTCTCAACAAAGCCCGCAGTGAGGATGTCTCGAATGCCCTCCCGAACGAGCGCGAACTGCTCATCAGCGTGCCGTGCCGCAGCGTCGCTTCGCTGCGCGCGCGCCACGATTGTGACGCCGTATGATTCACCACACCGAATGCGAACACCTGCTTCCATCAAGTGCAGGTTTTGACGCTCCGCCAGGTGGACTTCATCGTCCTTGACTCGAAACACTTCGAGCCCGCTGTCAAGCAGGACTCGTCGGAGTTCTTTCGGTGTGTAGGACATGGGGACGTCAAAACGCTACCACACCGCGTCGACAGCAAGACATCGAAACTCTTACTGATGTAAAGAAGCTGCTGCGCGGCCCGATTCGGCTGTCATGAGGTGACAGAACAAGACACTGCTCCGACGGTTTGCGCTGGGTTTTTGCACGTCGAGTGCGCCGATCGAACGAATCCACATCACCCTCACGCGCTGGTTGCGGTACTCCTTCTCAGTGAACACAGTCATCGATGCCATGGGAGCTGCAGTCACGCTGATCAAGCCGGCGCAGAGAATCGTCTCACTTGTGCCGAGCGAGACCGAGACCGTTGTGGCGCTCGTCGGGGCTCACAAACTAGTGGGGCGAACTGACTACTGTGTGCAACCGAAAGGCCAACTCGAGCACGTGGTGAGCGTTGGCGGAACGAAAAATCCCAATTGTGACCAGATCATCACGCTGCGACCAGACCTGGTGTTGTGCAACCAAGAAGAGAACACGCCTGCGATTGTCGAGACGCTCCGCGCCGCGGGGCTCAGCGTGCACGTGAGTTTTCCGAAAACTGTCGACGAGGGACGAGCGCTCATCAGCGATCTGGTACAGCTGCTAGGAATCGAAAATGATGCTGTTATTTTGCAGCTCGATCACGCGTTAGAGCGCGTCAAAAAGTGGCGCGCTACGGTGGTCCCAGTGCGCGTGTTTTGCCCCATCTGGATGGATCCATTGATGACCATTCACGGCGAGACGTTTATCTCGGACGCGCTCGATCTCGTGGGTGCACACAATATTTTCTCCGATCGACCCCGGCGCTATCCCCTTGCCGCAGACCTCGGGCTTCGGCCGGCCCTAAGCGGCGAAAAGATCAAGGGCCGTGACACGCGTTATCCCCGGGTGACGCTGGAGGAGCTTATTGAGCGACGACCGCAGTTGATCCTGCTTCCGGACGAGCCTCATCCGTTTTCGGAGCAGGACGCTCAGGTTTTTCGCGCGCTTCCCCTCGCTGATCTGCGGGTAGAGTTCTGCGCGGGCCGCGCGCTGTGCTGGTACTCCACCGCGATGGGCCAAGGGCTGTTGGACCTGATCGCACAGCTCCACGGCATGTCGCTGTGACCGATCCGCTGGCTCCTACGACTGTCGCGCGCGCACCTAGCAGACTCGCGCTCGTGCTCGTCCTCTCAGCCGGCGTAGTTGCGATTGCATCTAGCGCTCCGCTCATTCGTACGATCAACACGCGTGCAGCGATCAGCGGGGCCGGCGCAGCAGTCTCGCTCGCGGCTTTTCGAATGATGGTTGCCACGCTGCTTACCGCTCCCGCAGCGCTGAAGGACCGACGCACGTTGCCCCCAGCGTTGTGGCCCACCGCGGCGCTGGCGGGACTGGCGTTGGCGCTGCATTTTGCCACATGGATTACATCTCTGTCGTACACATCCATGGCGGCGTCGACCGCGATTGTGACCACAAATCCGGTCTGGGTGACCTTGATCACCGTGGCCCTGACCAAGAAGCTCCCCTCGCGCTCAGTGCTGGTGGGTCTCGCCGTTGCGCTCGCCGGAGGAGTGATCATCGCGCTCAGCGACTCAGGAGCCTCCGGACCTTCGCGATCGCCCTTGCTCGGCGATTTTTTAGCGCTGTTTGGAGCGCTGTGCGCAACGGGGTATTACTTGTTCACCCGCAAGCTTCAAGACCGAGGCGCGACGCTGCGGGTGAGTCTTGGCGCGGTGTACGCGAGCGCGATGCTGTGGTTGATCCCCGCGCTCATTTTTTCTGCCGCCCATGCTCAGGCGCTGCTCTCGCCAACTGTCATTATTTGGGTGATTTTGCTTGGAATCTTGCCTCAATGGATCGGCCACAGCGCGTTTCACTGGGCGATGCAGTTCATCTCGCCGACCGTTGTGACAACGGTGATTTTGTTAGAGCCCGTCGGTGCCGCGCTTCTCGGATGGCTGATCTTTCGCGAGGCTCCGCCCGCGATGACGTATCTGGGTGCGCTGGTGCTCTTGCTTGGGGTCCTTTTTGTCGTGCGAGGCGACGGCAAGCACTGAGTTTTGTTGAGCCGGACGGTCGCGTTAAGCCGCCGAGCGAGTGGCTCTTGCATGGGGATGGATCGAGCCGCGCTTGTGGGACTCTAGACCACGGATCGTGAGCCGCTTGCCTTCGCGCGACCAGGCGTCTGAGAGTCGGTCGAGCGCCTCAAGGACGGTGTGATCGACGATGCGCGTCCCGGACAGATCAATGACGACCGCTCGCTCTGTCCCGTGCGCTAGGTCCAGCCTGCGTTTGATGGTCAAAAAGTTGCTAAAGACCGCAGCGTGTTTGACCACAAGAACGAGGTGTTGCTCCTCACGAACCTCGTCGATTTGCGGACGAAAGATGCCCTTGAGGGGCATGCCTGCGTACAGGTGAATGAGGATTTTGACCACGATTCCGGCGCCGACGCCCACCAACAGATCCGTGCCTAGGGTCACAAACATGGTGGTTAAAAAAATCACGAGCTGCTCTTTGCCGACCTGCCAGGTTGAAGCAAATGCCTTGGGTGATGCGAGGCGAACACCCGTAAACACCAGCATTGCCGCCAACGCTGAGAGGGGAATCTTGCGAAGAAGCCCGGGGACCAACGCGACGAACGCGAGCATAAACGCGCCGTGAAAAAAGTTTGCCCAACGAGTCTTAGCGCCGCTTGTTACGTTGGCCGAGCTGCGGACGATTTCGGAGATCATCGGGAGCCCGCCGATCATGCCGGCCAGGACGTTTCCAAAGCCGGTAGCGAACAAGTCGCGATCAAGCGAGGAGTTGCGGTGATACGGATCGAGAGTGTCTACCGCTTTGGCGCTGAGCATGGACTCGATCGACCCGACCAGCGCAAACATGACGATGTACTTTAACGAGATGGCCGTAAAAACGTGTGACCAATCCGGAAAGGTCACCGCGCTCGTAATGGCTGCCGGAAGCTGAACCAGCATTCTCGGACCCACCTGAAAGTCGTGAAAAAAGACGTGATAGTGGTGCGAATGCTCGAGGTCAAACAGTCGCGCAAGCGCGATTCCGACAATCACCACAACCATAGGAGCTGGGACCTTCTTGGTCCACGCAAAGGGCAGGCGAGGAAGAATCACCAAAATCAGAAGCGACACGACACCAATGACAGTAACTTCAGGGTTCATGTGCGCGATTGAGTGGGGAATTTGCAGCAATAAGTGAAGCGGTTCTCCTGGCGTTGGCACCACTCCCATCATGGTGTGTGTCTGCTTGCTGAAAATGATCACACCGATAGCTGCCATCATCCCGTGGATGACCGAGCCCGGAAACAAATCGCCAAGTGCGCCTGCTTTAAGTCGCGAAAACCCAATCTGAATTATGCCGCCGATCACGATCGCCGCGAGGGCCCGACGGTATCCAACCACACCGTCGCCCAATTCATGCACCGCCCCTAGGACGATCACGATCAGCCCTGCTGCGGGGCCCTTGATGGTGAGTGTGGCGCTCCCAAAGAAAGTCGCGATGAGCCCGCCGATGATCGCTGTGAAGATCCCTCCGATCGCCGGAAACCCGCTCGCCATGGCAATGCCAAGGCACAGCGGCAGCGCGATGAGAAAGACCAAAAATCCTGCGAGTAGGTCGTCACGCCAGTGCTTGCGCAGCCCTTCGAGTCCCTCCGGGGGAGGAAACATAAACGCCGGACTCGCTTCACGTACGGCTGTGGGCTTTTGGGTAACCATAGAGTTGTCCAGCAGCCTGTGCGAAGAGCGTGCCATCGACAAAATCTGTGATAATTGCCTCGCAATTTTGAACTCAACACCTATGCAGCCACGGATGGATCGGCGCTAGCGGGGCGATAGACCCCGTGGCGCGTCCACGGGCGCCGATTCTCCGTAGTGAGTGCGGAGAATTTCCTGCACGGCGTGGCTACGGAGGTTGATCAGCGGTTGTGGAGCAAACCCAAACAAGAGCGCGGCAGTGATGACCACAAACGCAACCACAGATTCTCGCATGTGAAGGTCGGTCACGTTTTGACCGATTTCACCTCGCGGAGGACCAAGAAAAGCCAGAAAAAACACTCGCAAAAGAGTGACGCCGTTCATCACGCTGACGAGCAAAAAGAGCGTCGCGATGGCCGGATGCTGCACCAAAAGCGCGTGCAGAAGCATGTCCTCGGCCACCCATCCGATGGTCCCCGGTGCTCCCACGGTGCACAGCGACAGTAGCAAAAATACCCACGCCATTTTCGGAAACCGAGCGACCAGTCCCCCCATCTCGCGAAGGTCCACGGTTCCCGTGCGAACCTTGATCCAAGAAGCAGTCAAAATGAGCCCCGTGCAACCCACGCTGAGGGACAAAGTTTGCAAAATACCCCCATGAAGTCCCTCGGGATCAAGCGCGCAAAGCCCAACTAAAACCAGCGCCGCTGCGCTCGAACTCACGTAGCCTACGGTGCGCTTAATGTCCTGCTGCGAGAGGGCAACAACACTCAAATACAACGCGCTCGCCAAGCTCAATACTGTGAGCAACGGGAGCATTTCTGTCGCGGTGTGCGGCACCAATGGGACCAACACCCGCAAAAGAGCGAACGCGCCTAGGTGCGGGACGCAGAACAAAATCGCGACGCCCACAGGTCCGCGCTCAATGAGCACCGGCAACCATGAGTGAAACGGCAAGACGCCTTTACGCGCCAGGATTGCGATCGAGAGCAAAGCGAAAATCGGGGCCCCGTAGTGGACCGGCAGCGCCGTGCGCTCGTCCAGATCAAATGGAAGGGGTGCTTGCCAGCGCGCGAACGCGACGAGAGCGGTTGCCGCAACAACTGAGACCGAGCCGAGTCCGGCAAAAAAAGAGAACACTCGCGACACTGGGCCGGAGATCTCTGCATCAGGGTCCTCGCGCAAAGTGAGAATCGCGGGCGAAAACGCAGCGACCCAGAACATGGCGAAGAGCAGTAAGTCCTCAGCGCTATACACTCCGATGGTACAACCTAGAATAAAACACATCCGTCGAAGCATCACCGGCTGAGTCTCTCGTCTCGGTGCGCTCAGTACGATCGCGAGGACAACGGCCGTCAGCAGCGGAACAAAGAACATTGAGAGTCCGTCGAGCTCAACGTGCCACCGAGCCTTCAACAAAGGCAGCGTCGCGCTGACGTCTGAGAACTCTGCTCCGGGATGAAAAATCAGCCATACGCACGAGGTCGCCCCGAGCAACATCTCAAGCGTGAGCCCCGCACCGGCGATCAGCCTCGCGCGGTCCGGCGGCGTGTCTTTGCCAAGTAAAAGCCCGGTCAAAAAGGGGAGAAAAATAAGTGCGCTGACAATCCCAACGGTGCTCATCGCACCGGCTCCGTTGACGCCGCGCTCACCGGCGACTCGTCGCTCTCGCCGCTCATCAACGCAACCCAGCGCCGTTCGAGACCGTCTGCGAGGCGCGAGGCTTTTAGCACCGGCTCAAGCACCCAAAGACGAAGCGCGTCGTCTAAGTGAAAGTCCTCAAGGGCCGCTCGATGGATCGCTGCGAGCATTTTTTCAGACAATAGCCTCGACCACAGCCCCACTCTGGGTCGTGGGTTCTCTGCGAGGGCCGCACGAATCGCCTCTGCGTCGTGCAGCGCAGAGGGCGCGCGAAGCAACTGGAGCGTTCGCAAAAATGAGTGTGCCACGACCAGGATCAGCACCCACGTCCAAAGGTGCAGTCCAATCCCTACCAGCATGAGACCGATTTGAGTCATGGTTCCGTAGGCCAGAGAGCTCTTCACGTCGCTGCGAGTCCGTCCGGAGATGGTCGCTGTGAGCGCAGTGATCGCGCCAATCATTCCAACGACCCAAGATGCAACGTGCGAGGCTTCAAAGAGCGCCGCAGAGCGCAAGAGCAGATAGACACCCGCATGGACCGAGAGGGCGCCATAAAACAGCGCGCTTGATGGTGTGGGTCCTTCCATCGCCCGTGGCAGCCAGGCTCCGAGCGGAAACAGCGCGCTCTTGCCGAGAGCTGCAAATATGAGCGCAAACGCGACCCACATAGAGGCCTGCGATGTGAGATGCGTCGGTGCATGAGGCCAAGGCGCGGCGCCATAGGCATCTGCTAGCTCAGAGCTGCCGGCAAAGTGATGGAGCAGGACCCCTGCGGCGAGCAAACCGACGTCGGCGATTCGGTACGTGAGCATCGCCCGCATCGCCGCCCTCACAGGACCTCGCCGAAGGTGAAAAAACGCGATCAAGAGCATCGAGCAAATACCGACGAGCTCCCAGCCAGCGAAGAGCAAATCGTAGCTCCCCGCCAGGACCAAAAGCTGCATTCCGCCAACAAAAACACCGAGCAACATGAAGTAGCGAACAAACCCAGGCTCCCGGTGAAGGTAGCGAACTGAGAAGCGCCCGACGATCATGGACAGCGTTCCGGTGAGCATCGCCATCACGGCAGACAGCCGGTCGAGCATAAACGCAAACTCAAATCGATACGGGCCCTCTGCGTGGCCGCTGTGCGGGGTGTTGTCTTGAGGGACGGTAAACAGC
Source organism: Myxococcales bacterium (assembly GCA_031386385.1). Lineage (GTDB taxonomy): Bacteria > Myxococcota_A > Polyangia > Polyangiales > JANNCG01. Next base: position 455 of record JANNCG010000717.1, on the reverse strand, counting down.
GAGCCAAATCGCAGGTCCATCGAGACCTCACCGCGATACAGCCATGTCGCGCTCAACACAAAAACCAAAATGGTCGACACCATGCACAGGCCCAAGACGACTCTTGCTGTGAGCTTCTCTGACGGCTCGATGCTTAAGATCCTCATGAGCCCGAGCAGGCCCGCTGCCAGCAGCGGGAGCGCAGGGATGAGCACCGCGATCGTGTGAATCCAGCTCATTGTGGTCCCTCCGTCGAGCGGGCGCTGGGGCGAATTTTTGCAGGGGCGATCGAGCCGCTCTGGCCCGCATAACTCAGCGCGCTTAGACCCAGCTCGGTGAGACGAATCTCTGCGGGGTTCACGGGATGAAAAGCTCCGTCACGAAACACCTGCATCTGCTTGATCTCGGGATCCACACTGACCACGCGAATCCACTCGTTCACGACAAACTCTTTCACCTCAGCGCGGTTGGCGAGC
>JANNCG010000368.1:0-4048 GCA_031386385.1 Myxococcales bacterium | reverse complement strand
CGGTCATGTCGATCACGACCACGGACATGGGCACGGCAATCCCTGGGATGCTCCACAAGAGAACCCATGGAACATGACAGCACCGTTGTATGTGTTGGCTGGCCTCTCAGTGGTCGCAGGATTCGTCGGGCTTCCGTACTTGTTCACTCATAAAGAGAGTGCTTGGGGCGAATGGCTGATTCGCAGCGCAGAGCACGCCGGTAAGCCGATCACAGAGTGGACTTTGCTCATGACCGATGCGCGCGTGCACTCGGCTGAAGTGACCGCGATGGTTGGCGGGTTTCTCGCTTTTCTCATCGGTGGCGGGCTGGCCTACTGGATCTATCAGATGCAAGCCGGTGAGCCGGCTCGCAAGGTAGCTGCAGCCGTGCGGCCTCTGTACCAGTTCTTGATGGACAAGTGGCGCGTGGACGAGCTGTACGATTTGATCGTTGTCCGTCCGTTGCGGTTTGGCTCAGACATGGCCGCAAAGGTTGTTGATCGATTCATCATCGACGGGATCGTCCGGTTGATCGGAGTGATTCCTCGCGCGATGGGCGCGCTGGTTCGCAAGACCCAGACGGGCGTTGTCCACACGTACAGTGCAGCGATTGCCTTTGGCATCTTAGCGATGTTGATGTGGGCTTGGTTTACGCCCCAAGTTGCGATCTCTGCGCGCTCAGAAGGCGCCAACCGTGTGGTTGCTGAAGCGCACGGCGGCGTTGGATACACCTATCAATGGGACGTCGATGGAGACGGAACTTTTGCTCCCGCAGGGACGGAGTTTGTCACCGAGACGCGTCAAAGTGGAACTTGCACACCGCAAGACACCACCGATGGTCGACGAGTCTGCCGTGTGTCCGTCCGAGCGCGAAACGCGTTTGGTCGTACGACAGTAGTCACTCGATTTGTTGAGTTTGCCCCTACCGAAGCTGAGGGACGCTGAGCTCTCTAATAGAGAACTAAGCCAATAGCTATGCCTACGGAAACAATCAATACACTCGCTTCAAACACGCACCTACTCTCGGTGTTGATCTGGCTGCCTGCACTTGCCGGTTTGTTAGTTCTCTTTCTTCCACGTCAATCTCCAGCGGTCATTCGAGCGTTTGGGATCGGCGTCGGGTTGATCGAGTTCGGCAAGTCGCTGCAGTTGCTCATCGGCAGCGACTACGCCGTTGGAATGCGTTTCGTCGAGAACGCCGAATGGATCCCCTCGCTTGGGATTCGGTATCACCTCGGGGTCGACGGCTTGTCGCTCTTGTTGGTGGTCTTAACGACCTTTTTAACGCCTCTGGTTTTGTACATCTCGTACGGAAGCATTAAGGCTCGCCAAAAAGAGTTCACCGCTGCGATGCTCTTTTTGCAGTGCGGAATGATCGGCGCGTTTCTCTCGCTCGACCTGTTCTTGTTCTACATCTTTTGGGAGCTGATGCTCGTCCCGATGTATTTGATCATCGGCGTGTTTGGTGGCCCAAACCGTGTCTACGCTGCAGTGAAGTTCTTCATCTTCACGTTCGCCGGATCAATCTTCATGTTGATCGGGATCGTGTACATGGCGTCGACGTTCAAGCAGCTTGATGCATCGCACCGTTATTCGTTCGACTACTACGATTTGATGCGCCTCGGCTTTCCCCGAGTCACAGAGATTGCGTTGTTCTTGTCGTTCGCGGTGGCGTTTGCGATCAAGGTTCCGATGTTTCCGTTGCACACTTGGTTGCCGGACGCGCACACAGAGGCTCCTACGGGTGGATCGATTATCCTCGCCGCCGTGATGCTCAAGCTCGGAACCTACGGCTTCATGCGCTTTGCAATGCCGTTTTTTCCGACAGCGTCTCACATGATCGGGCCGACCATCGCTGGGCTCGCGTGCGCAGGTATTCTCTACGGTGCGGGCGTCGCATGGCGTCAGCGCGATTTCAAAAAACTCATCGCGTACTCTTCGGTCAGCCACTTGGGCTTCGTGATGTTGGGCATTATCTCGCGAACACCGATGGGTGCCACTGGAGCTGTGCTTCAGTCGGTCAACCATGGGATCTCAACTGGCGCACTCTTCTTGCTCGTGGGCGTGATCTATGATCGCCGTCACACGCGCGATTTGAGCGAGTTTGGCGGCTTGGCGAAGGTCATGCCGAAGTACGCGATCTTCTTTATCTTCGTGACGATGAGCTCAATTGGGCTGCCGTTTACCAACGGCTTCATCGGCGAGTTTTTGGTGATCACTGGGACGTTTACCGCAGATCTTTTGCGCATTCCGTACCACGTGGATCGCTCTTCGGGTCCAGCGTACGTGGGCCTCGGGCCGATGTTCGCGGGGTTGGCGGCGCTCGGTGTTTTGTTCGGCGCCATCTACATGCTTGAGTGCGTGCAGAAGGTGTTTTGGGGACCGATCAACAACCCCAAGAATAAAAACCTCAAAGACCTTAACGAACGTGAAATGACAGCGCTTATCCCGCTGGCAATCATGATCCTTTGGATCGGACTGCGGCCGCAAGATTTCACATCGCGTATTGAGACTGATGTCCAAGGTTGGATCGATCAGTACGAGCAAAAGCGACAGATCATGACTCGGCCTGCTGTGCAGCGTCCGTATGTCGTCAACGCCGCTGAGCTGAGTCCACCTCCACGTCGTCCCGCGCGGACTGAGCACTGATTCACCGGGAGACTTTTGAAAATGATCGCACTCTGTTTATACCTTCTCCCTCTGTTGATCCTCGCTGTTGGCGGCTTCGTCGTCATGACAGTGGACGCATTTCAAGACCAAGAAGGCGGCCTCGCGGTACCCACCGCGATGCTTCACTTCGCGGCCGCAGCGGCAGCGTTGGCTCTTTGGGGCGTGACTGCAAGCCCCGAGCGCATGGTCGACGCGACGCGCGTTTTGGACGGTTGGCTTGCGTTTGATCGCACCACCCTCTTTCTCGACGTTGTGATCGCTCTCGGCGGAGGCCTGACTGCGCTTTTGGCGGGCGGATACCTCGCGGAGCACAACCTTGAGCGCGGCGAGTTCTACACGTTAATGACCTTTGCGAGCGCTGGCTGCATGATGCTCGCCGGCGCCACAGACCTCATTACAATCTTTGTTGGTCTCGAGACTTTGTCATTGGGCGTGTACGCGCTTACCGGCTTTCGTCGCACCAGTGCGCGCTCGCAAGAGGCGGCGCTGAAGTATTTCTTGCTCGGGTCATTTGCCGCCGCGCTCTTGTTGTACGGAAGCGCATTGCTTTACGGCATGACCGGTCACACGGACCTCGCCGGAATTCGCGAGCCGCTCTCGCAGCCGATCGATATTCCTGAGATCGCCGGACAAGACGGCGCCCCACGGGCGATCGCGATTCAGCAGACGGTTCGTGATCGTGTATCTATCGTCGCGATGGTGATGATTGTCGCGGGGCTCGCGTTTAAGGTCGGCGCTGCTCCGTTTCACATGTGGGTGCCCGATGCGTACGAAGGTGCTCCGACGCCAGCGACTGCATACATGGCCGTGGCCGTGAAGGCTGCCGCGTTCGGCGCGATGCTCCGACTGCTCGTCGGAGTTTTTGGTGACCCATCCGGTGCAGGCTCGCTCTCTGGCGGGTGGCCAGGAATCGTCGCGTGGCTTGCCGTCGCGTCGATGATCATTGGAAACCTGATCGCGCTGGCACAGTCGAGCGTGAAGCGCATGCTCGCGTACTCAAGCATTGCGCACGGCGGTTACATTCTCGCTGCGGTCGTCGTCGCCCCTCGCGCTGACGCGCTACCGGGCGGTGGAACCATTGGACAGAGCGCCGCGGCAACGGTTCTGTTCTATCTGCTCGCGTACACGGTCTCAAACGTCGGGGCGTTCGGCGCGCTGATTCTCGCTGGCAGTCGCGGCAAAGAAGCCGTGTCATACAACGATCTCGCGGGCCTCGGAAAGCGCAACCCAACGACAGCGTTGGCGTTGTCATTCTTCGTGTTGTCACTCGCGGGCATTCCCCCAACGATTGGCTTTTTTGCGAAGTACAATGTGATTCGCACGTGCATGGACGCGGGCTATCTTTGGCTTGCGGTGGCGCTCATGCTCAACAGTGCGGTCGGCATCTTCTATTACCTT